>CAYIZU010000021.1:0-16094 GCA_964367795.1 uncultured Rikenellaceae bacterium
GTAATCAACAACTATTATCAGGTTGTAACTAATTGAATTACAGTTCTAATATAGTCTTGCGAATTTTCTAAAATAAATGAGGTCGTTTATAAAGTATAGAAACTTTTTGAACGACCTCATGAATATTATTAATGGTAGACTAATTAGTCGACCCTTAAAAAAGGTTCATCGAACTGATAATCACAAATTTAGCTTTTTGGGTGATTTTTGTTTTCTACCAGCTTTTTCAGTTTTATAGCTAAAGTCTGGCAATATTTTCGCTTTTGGCTGGCGCTTTTGGTCTCTATCTCACTTCGGAGTAAACCCGCTACACTAAAGCGAGATAAAACCCAAATGCACTCAGCCAAAACCAAAAATCTTCGCCAGCCTTTTTTAAGGGTCGACTATTTAAATAATTTTGCCATTGAGTATAACTATATCTACTAAATCGGATGTGTATGCATATGGAAGGAAGTAGAGCGATGATATGTTCTTCAATATCATTATATTTGCCCTTTTGCCAATACAGATAGAGCCATGTGTATCGCTTATTCCCATAGCATATGCGCTATTTATTGTTGAGGCATTAATTGCCTCTTCGGGCGTTAACTTCATAATGATTGTTGCTAACGACATTATAAATTTCATACTTCCTGACGGTGAAGAACCTGGATTATAATCGGTAGCCAAGGCGATAGGCAACCCGCTATCTATCATCTTACGAGCAGGAGGATACACCATACCTAAAAAGAATGCAGCACCAGGCAATATCGTTGGCATAGTAACACTATCTTTCAACGCAGCTATCTCCTCGTCTCCGGTAAATTCGAGATGGTCAACGGAAAGAGCATTATGCTTTACCCCTATTTGAATACCTCCTGAGAGAGCCAACTCATTAGCATGTATTTTGGGGCGCATACCATATTCCGCAGCTTTAATCATCATGCGTTCAGTCTCTTCACATGTAAAGAAACCTTTATCGCAGAAACTATCCACAAATTCAGCTAATCCCTCTTCTCCAACGGCAGGTATCATCTCATCAACTACCAGGTCAACATATTCACTTTGACGACCCTTATATTCCATTGGAACAGCATGCGCACCAAGGAAAGTGGCACGAATAGTCATAGGTGTCTCTTCGCGCAAACGTTTAATAACGCGTAGCATCTTCAATTCATCTTCCGTATTGAGTCCATAGCCGCTCTTTATCTCACAAGCACCAGTTCCCATACTTATCATCTCATTAATACGCGCTAAAGCCTCATCGTACAATTCATCTTCGGTTGCTTCATGAAGCCTCTTAGCTGAATTAAGAATGCCCCCACCGCGCTCTGCTATCTCTTCATACGATAAGCCATTAATCTTATCGATAAACTCCAACTCTCTGCTACCTGAATATACTATATGAGTGTGAGAATCACAATAGGTTGGCATAACAATTTGTCCTGTAGCATCAATAACATCCGTAGCATATAGATATTCGCTCTTTATATCAGTCATAGCACCGAAATCAGCTATTTTATCACCCTCAACATATATGTATGCATTTTTTATAGATGGCAATACTGCCATATCTGCTCCACATACCATCAAGCGAGCCCTATCTTCCACTTGATAGAGCTCGCGTATGTTTTTTATTAATAAACTACTCATAAACAGTATTATAATTCGTTTTGCATGAAACGTATAGAGTTATGAATATCGTTATACAGCACCCTATCTACCTCAACAAAAGGAACGTATGTACGATACTTTGCAACTATATCCTCAATCACTGCAGAACTCTTAGCTGGACGACGGAACTCTAATGCTTGAGTGCCATTCATTAGCTCAATAGCTAAAATGCGCTCGGTGTTACAAATAACCCTATAACATTTTGTAGCGGCATTTGCCCCCATACTAACATGATCCTCTTGCCCTTGCGACGATTCAATCGAATCAATAGATGCAGGGGTACATAACTGCTTATTTTGACTAACAATAGATGCTGCACTATATTGAGGTATCATAAAACCACTGTTAAGCCCTGGTTTAGCTACCAAGAAAGATGGTAAGTCATGCTTTCCGGCAATTAGTTGATAAGTACGTTGTCCTGATATACTACCAAGTTCTGCCACAGCAATAGCAAGGAAATCCATTACAAGCGCTAAAGGTTGACCATGAAAGTTTCCAGCAGATATAATAATATCCTCATCCGGAACAACTGTTGGATTATCTGTTGTTGAGTTTATCTCCGTTGTAACAACACTCTCTACATAAGCAATAGTATCTTTTGTTGCACCATGCACTTGCGGCATACAACGGAATGAGTATGGGTCCTGCACCTGCTTCTTTGGTCTATTAATTAACTCACTACCCTCTGTTAATTCAATAATACGACTTGCTGTATCAATCTGCCCTTTATGTGGGCGTATATTATGCACCGAAGGGTGGAAAGGTGATATTCTACCATCAAAGCCCTCGAGTGAGATAGCTCCAATAACATCTGCCGCCGCCGATAATCTTTTAGCATTGATAACGGCCCAAACAGAATATGCACCCATAAACTGTGTTCCATTAAGAAGAGCTAATCCCTCTTTAGACATAAGTTGTACGGGCTCCCATCCAAACTTTTTATTTATCTCTTCAGCCTTCATATCCTCACCGCAGTAGTTAACCTCGCCAAGACCTATTATCGGTAGAGAAAGATGCGCTAAAGGTGCAAGGTCGCCCGATGCACCGAGTGAACCTAACTGATAAACAATCGGATAAACATCATTATTATAGAATGCTATTAAACGCTCAACACTCTCAAGTTGAACACCTGAATAACCGTAAGATAGCGACTGTACCTTAAGTAATAACATCATTTTAACAATGTTATTAGGTACTCTATCTCCACAGCCACATGCGTGCGACATGATAAGATTCTCTTGCAGTTTAGTTAGCTGGTCTGTACTGATTGAAATATTACAAAGCGAACCAAATCCGGTTGTTACACCATAAATAGGCTCTTTCTCAACCTCTGTCTTTCTATTTAAATACTCTCTACATTTGATAATTTGAGCCTTCGATTCCTCTGAAAGGGCTAACTTATACCCTTTCTCAACTATTTCACGTACCCTGTCAATTGATAGATGTTCGTTACTAATATAATGAAAAGTTTCCATATTTATTTTTTTAAAGCATTTTTAATAATTTCATCATCCGCAATGTTTGGAAGCGTTACAACCAGTTCAGGCGTTCGCTCCATCTCTCTGCGTATGGCATCTATTGCCCCCTCATTACGAGCCCAGCTACGACGTGCAATACCATTATTTACATCCCATAACAACATAGATTTCAACCTACGGTCAGCATCTTCACTACCATCTATTACCATACCGAATCCACCGTTCATAACTTCGCCCCAGCCTACGCCGCCACCGTTATGTATTGATACCCACGTAGCACCACGGAACGAATCTCCAATAACGTTATGCACTGCCATATCAGCTGTGAACGATGAACCATCGTATATATTTGAGGTTTCACGGAAAGGTGAATCGGTACCCGAAACATCATGATGATCGCGACCAAGGACTATAGGAGCAGATATGCGTCCATCCGCAATAGCCTTATTAAGTGCCTCTGCAACCTTAATACGTCCCAATGAGTCTGCATAGAGAATACGAGCCTGTGAGCCTACAACCAACTTATTCTTTCCAGCCTCGCGAATCCATAAAATATTATCATCTATCTGGTTAACAATATCTGGTGTTGAACTCTTTCTTAACTCTTCAAGTGTGTCGCCAGCTATCTTATCACTCATTGCTAAATCCTCCTCTTTCCCTGAAGTACACACCCAACGGAAAGGTCCAAAGCCATAGTCAAAGAATAACGGTCCCATTATATCCTGAACATATGATGGATAGCGGAAAGTACCATCCTCCTTCATAATATCAGCACCGGCACGCGACGCCTCTAATAGGAAGGCATTACCATAATCAAAGAAATACATGCCCTTAGCAGTCAAGGCATTAACGGCATCAGTGTGACGACGAAGACTCTTCTGAACCTCCTCTTCAAACCTTTTAGGTTCCTCTGCCATCATCCTATTGGCATCTTCGAAAGATATACCAGCCGGATAATAACCTCCTGCCCATGGGTTATGCAATGAAGTTTGATCGCTACCTAAATCCACAAACATATCCTCCACAACAAGGCGTTCCCATAAGTCAATAACATTACCTTGATAGGCGATAGAGACAACTTCGTTACTATCAACCGCCTTCTTAACGCGAGGAATAAGCTCATCTAAAGAGGCATATACTTCATCAACCCAACCTTGCGAATGACGTGTCTCTACCGCTTTAGGATTTATCTCCGCTGTGATAGATACTACGCCCGCTATATTACCAGCTTTAGGCTGTGCTCCCGACATACCACCAAGACCCGAAGTAACAAAAAGAACTCCTTTATCAGATGGGTTAAGTGCACGCTGTCTGCGTTTAGCATTTAAAACAGTAATTGTTGTTCCATGCACAATACCTTGAGGTCCTATGTACATAAACGAACCAGCTGTCATCTGACCATATTGACTAACCCCAAGAGCATTGAATTTCTCCCAATCATCTTTTTTAGAGTAGTTAGGGATAACCATACCATTCGTAACAACAACACGAGGGGCATCTTTATGCGACGGGAATAGCCCCAGTGGATGACCAGAATATAGAACAAGCGTCTGCTGATCTGTCATCTGCGAAAGATACTGCATTGTTAATAGATACTGAGCCCAGTTTTGGAAAACTGCCCCATTTCCCCCATAAGTTATTAACTCGTGAGGATGTTGCGCTACTGCATAATCAAGATTGTTATTAAGCATTAACATAATAGCAGCTGCTTGCTCACACTTTGCAGGATAGTCTCCTATTGGACGAGCATACATAGTATAATCCGGACGAAAACGATACATATAGATACGTCCATAAGTCTCTAATTCCGCCGCAAATTCAGGTGCTAACACATCGTGATGCTCCTTTGGGAAATAGCGTAGTGCATTTTTCAGTGCTAACTCCTTCTCTTTATCATTTAATATCTCTTTACGCTTTGGTGCATGGTTGATATTTGTTTCGTAAGATTTAGGTTCCGGAAGAACAGCGGGTATACCCTGCTGAACTAAAGTCCTAAACTCCTCTAATAATATCTCTTTCATATATATTACATTTTACTATTTACTATTTCAAGAACCACCTTCTCTCTCTCCTGTGCTATTGCAGCAATTTTCTCTGCCTGTGCGAGAATATCCTCAACGCGTGACTTATCTTTAATACCACCAGCATTGATACGTACATTTAACCACGCTCCTAACACGGCAGAACGAGCAGCTAATGCCCCTACTCCTGCATCTGTAACAGAGTTAGGATTACCATTCGACGCCATCGCCTCAACAATATCAAAAACTTCTAAAGAACATTTCATCACACGGAAAGGCACCTCTGTTGCATAAACAGTTGCATCTTGAATAGCCTGCGTTCGAGCCGCCTTATCCTCATCTGTCTTTTTAGGAAGTGAGAAAGCATCCATTATGCGATTAAATGAACGAGTATCTTCGTCGACTAAGAAAAGAAGTTCTTTCACTAACGCTTGCCCCTTCTCGGCTACTGACGAAAACTCTTCCCAACGAGCATCCCATCCCGCTTTGTGAGCCGATAAGTTTGCCACCATAGTACCAAGTGCAGCCCCAAGAACGCCCATATAAGCCGATATAGAACCTCCTCCAGGTGCTGCCGACTCACTTGCTGTCTCCTCTGCAAAACCTGTTACCGTCATATCAACTAACCTCTCTTCGGCATTATCATCTAATAGATACTCAATAACTTTAGTTTTAGGGTCGAAAGGTTTTAAATCATCAAGCCCCATAGATTTAACAGCTATCTTTATTATCTCCTCTTCGGCAATACCAAGCGAACGTTGTTGTTTAGTTAGGAAATATTTTCCGGCGTCAATTAGTGTGCTTTTTGGTATAAGACCAATAATCTCATCACCAGTAACTCTTATACCTCGAGCCGCTGCCTTAGCACTAACCTCCTCGAAGGCTACATGCATAGGCGTTACTGCGATAGATGTTATATTCATTGTAACCTGCGCAATACCATACTCTTTAATATACCACCCCATAGCAGCACACCCTTTTAAAGTACCTGGGATACGTATTTCGTTGCCATTTTCATCTTTCATTATCTTGCCAACAGGCGAACCTCCCTCACGCATAGGACGACCTTTTTCGCGCACATCATAAGCAATAGCATTTGCTCTACGTGTAGAGGTTGTGTTTAAGTTATAATTGATAGCAACAAGAAAGTCGCGTGCGCCAACAGCAGTACAACCTGTTGTTGCTGAACGTTCGCTCCACTGCTCACCTCCAAAATCGGGCTTCTCGCCCTCAACACCAAATCGTGCTTGAAGTCCTTCGTATTCACCTTTACGACACACTGCTAATTTCTTGCGCTCTGGTCTAATAGCTGCATTCTCATAACAATAAGTTGGAACATTACCCTCTTCAGCAATTCTCTTAGCAAGCAAACGTGCATACTCTGCTGTCTCCTCCATTGTAATGCCAGATATTGGAATTAAAGGACAAACATCTGTTGCTCCCATACGAGGGTGCTCACCTTGGTGCTTGCGCATATCTATAAGTTCGGCAGCCTTAACCACTCCACGATAAGCAGCCTCAACAACCGCCTCAACTTCACCTACAAATGTAACAACCGTACGGTTAGTAGCATCTCCGGGATCTACATCTAATAGTTTAATGCCCTCAACAGCCTCAATAACATCTGTAATCTGCTTAATAACAGCCATGTCGCGTCCCTCACTAAAATTAGGGACACACTCAACGATTCTCTTTTCCATTATTTATAGTTTTAATAAATTTTTCAACGCACAAAACTACAAAAAAAAAGTGAGAATATAAGAAACTATTTAAGTTTTTATCACCTAACTTACAGACAGCTATTTGGTTTTGATTGTTGTTTTTGCAAAAATGAGAAGCGAAACTAAAGAGCCTCTGTAAGTTGCGTGAGAAATTTTTAAACAGTTTCTAAAATAACAGCATAAACGAAGGGCTTTTTTGCTTAAATTAATATTCTCAGGCGTTTGCTCTGAAGAAAAAAGCATTTTTTTGTTTTATTGTATTGTATATATTATAAAAAAGTCTTAATTTTGCATTCTATAAAAGATATAATTATGGATAAAAATATAATTAGGAATTCTTAATTAATTTTTAACATATCAAACTACACTGATAAATAACATATATGAGAGAGACAACAACTGATATATTAAAAAATATTAGCTCATTGGCTGCTAATAATGATAACCGCTCAACATATCTAAGATTAATATCTTACATAGATGCAACGGCTCTTGATGTGTCTGATAATGAAGAGAGCATATCATCCTTCACGGCAAGTATTATGGCTGCTACAAGTGAAGATTACCTTCCTAATGTGGCATCAATATGCGTACCTCCTCTATATGTAGAGAGTGTGGGTTTAGCTTTGGGTAACGATTCGCCCGTTGCTATATGTACCGTGTGTGGAGGTTTTCCTATGGCACAAACATATCCGGAAGTCAAACTTTTTGAGTGTGCTATGGCTTTGGAAAATTCTGCCGATGAAATAGATGTGGTTATTAATGTAGGGGACCTACTACATGGTGATGGAGAAGAGGCTCTTTCTGAATTAAGACTCTATCGTGAGGAGTGCGGAGATGATGTTATTTTGAAAGTCATCATCGAAAGTGGTGTTCTTAAGAGTGAGGAGCTTATACGTAAGGCTACACGCATAGCTATTGAGGCGGACAGCGATTTCGTTAAGACCTCAACAGGAAAAACAGAGGTAGGAGCTACCTATGAGGCGGTAGCGGCTATATGTGAGGAGATAAAACTACATTATGAGACAACTGGTGAGATTGTTGGAGTAAAAGTATCGGGCGGGGTCAGAGAACCCGAGGATGCTCTTGCCTACTACGCTATTATTAGTGGAATACTTGGAGAAAAATGGTTAACTCCAAATTATTTCCGTATAGGAGCATCTTCACTATTGACGAAGTTGTTGGAAAAGGTAAAAAATTAAAATTAGAAGTTATGTTTGGAATATCATCAGGATTTAAACGAAATAAACCTCGTTCATTCTCATATAAGCCTATGTATTATGATGCAGAACAAGAGGAGCGTGATGAGCGCAGAGCTAAATACGAAGAAAAGGAGTATAAGCCAGGTTCAATAGTGCGAAATATGCGTCGTGAGAGATATGTGGATAATAACGTAAATGCTAAAAAGATGGCAGCAGAGGCTCGTAATCGTATTATGATGCGTATGATTATCCTCCTAATACTACTTTTTACAGCTGGAGTAATCATAATGAATAGCACGATGTTAGAGGAGTTTTTCTCGGTCTTTATAAATGGTAGATAGTGGCAGAAGAGAGGGGTAATATTATTAATCGTCTATCGGAGTTAACATCTAATCAAATAGCCGCTGGGGAGGTCGTTTTACGCCCATCATCTGTTGTAAAAGAGCTTTTGGAGAATGCTGTTGATGCGGGTGCTAAGGTTGTTACACTAATTGTTAAGGATGGGGGTAAGTCGTTAATACAGGTTATTGACGACGGTTGTGGTATGAGTTACGATGATGCATTAACCGCTTTTGAGCGTCATGCCACATCAAAGATAAAAGAAAGTGATGATTTATTTGCCCTAACAACTTTTGGATTTAGAGGTGAGGCACTTCCTTCAATAGCCTCTGTGGCTGTTGTCGAGCTCAAAACCATGCGCGAAGGGGATGAATTGGGAGCACGAGTAGCTATAAGCGGAGGAAGATTAGAAGAACATGAAAGGGTTCACACACAGGTTGGAACACAATTCACGGTGAAAAACCTATTTTATAATGTACCTGCGCGCCGTAAATTTATGAAAGGTGTTGATACAGAGGTTAGACATATCATATCGGAATTTAAAAAGGTGGCTCTTTGTCATAATAACATATCTTTTATTATGTATAATAATGACAATTGCATATATAGCCTACCTGCAACAAATTTAAGAAATAGAGTGTCAGATGTTATTAACGACAGAGTAAGTCGGCTAAAGGGGCGAAGTAAGTTGGTAGATATTGAGACTTCAACCTCAATGGTCGAGATTAAAGGATTTGTCAGTCGTCCTGATATGGCGCAGCAGAACCCCGAACAATATCTCTTTATTAACGGGCGATATTTTAAGAGCAATAGGCTCAATAAGGCTATTATGGCAGCCTATGAAAATCTTCTACCCACCTCTAAGCATAAGCCAATATACTTCTTATATATGAGCTGTTCGCCATCCGAGGTTGATGTGAATGTAAGTCCATCGAAAACGGAGGTGCGTTTTGAAAATGAGGAGTCAATAGCGCAAATACTAAAAGCCGCGCTACTTGGAGCACTTGGGAAAAATGGCATAATACCAATGATTGATTTCGATGCTGCATCAAATATAGAGATACCGCTCATAACTCCTTCAGAACCATCATATACTGTTATTGATGTGGAGGTAGATCCACTTTATAAGGAGCCAGAGGAGAGAGGTAATTACGATAGCTTTGAAAAAATTGATAGTATTAGTTTCACCAATGAAGATAGGGTAGTTATTCCTGAAATTCATGCATCCGAGGAGTTTATTATTGATACCAATACTCAATTTGATAATATCATTGAGACCTTCGAGGATTTCATGGAGAGCGCGGAGGAAGAAGAAACGATACTCTCTTCAAGTTCCTTTAACGAGGCTGATAATGAAGAGATTGTAACAAGAGTAGAAGAATCTCTTTTTGAGGGGATATCTAATTTAATGTCTATTGGAGAGACAACACTTGTTGATGATAAATATCTCCTTACCACGGTTGATAGCGATATATATATCATTAATATTAAGCGTGCAATGAGTCGCATAATGTATGATAGATATAGCGAAGTCATTGATAATAGCGAATTGCAACGTTCACATAAAATGCTTTTCCCTCCTATTATCACACTTCAACCATCTGATATGCTATTAATAGTAAGCAGTAAGAGTGATTTAGAGTCTATGGGCTTCGCCTTGGATATAGATGAGGCGAGATTAACTGTTGAGGTGGTTGGTGTCCCTGTTGATATGGGCGAGTGCGATCCGTATCAGCTTTTTGAGGATATAATAGATTCATTACGTAGTGATGATGATATGGGATATAATAGTGAAAAGCGTGATAGGCTTATTATCACCATGTCGCGCCTTGCCTCAACACATAGATATGGCTCAATGGCAAAGAAAGATTTAAAAGAGATAGTAGAGGCACTACTCAAGAGTGATAATTATAGTTTCTCGCCTACGGGTAAGGCTATAATGGTGAAAATAGGCCTTATAGATATAAAACGATTACTTGGATAAAATATACAAATTATGATGTTTAGAACACCGCCAATAGTTAAAAACTTACTTATCATTAATGGTATAGTTTTTATGGCACAAACAATGCTTCCAATAGGAGATGAGTTAACCAGCGCGTTAGCACTACATTATTGGGAGTCAGAATATTTTCAGATATATCAATTTTTTACATACATGTTTTTACATGGAGGAATGGGGCATCTATTTTTTAATATGTTCGCGCTCTGGATGTTTGGACGGATAGCAGAGTATGATTTAGGTAGTAAACGTTTCTTATCGTTCTACCTCATAACGGGTGTTGGTGCTGCCCTCTTTCATATGGGAGTCATGGAGTTAGAGTATGCAGGTATTAAGAGTGCTATTGCAGCCTTTAAGGAGAATCCTTTACCTAATGATTTTACAGCTATTGTAAGTAAATATTTTCCACGTATAGAGTATAACGAGGCGTTTTTGGATGCATGGAAGGCCGACCCACAAAACACCTCCTATGTAAGCGAAGCTGTTAGGTCTATGGGTGAGATATATCGTATGACAACAAACGCTATCACGGTTGGAGCGTCAGGCTCCGTATTTGGAGTGTTACTTGCGTTTGGACTCATGCATCCAAATGATAGAATAATGCTACTGATACCACCTATACCAATAAAGGCAAAATATTTTGTCATAGGATATGCTGTCATTGAGTTAATTTCAGGTATTGGAAACAGCGGTAGCACAATAGCCCATTTTGCACACCTTGGGGGCATGGTTTGGGCGTGGATGCTACTTAGATACTGGAAGAAAAAGGGTTATATACACTATTAAAATTGATATATGGATGTAATTATTCCATTAGCAGAGCGTATGCGGCCTGATAGTTTTGAAAACTATGTGGGTCAGAAACATCTAATTGGTGAAAATGGTGTTTTAAGACGTTTTATTGATAACGACACCATCCCATCGTTTATACTATGGGGTGCGCCCGGTATTGGTAAAACCACTCTTGCAGGAATAGTGGCAAAAAAGACAAATCGTGAATTTATGTCGCTTAGTGCTGTAACATCGGGGGTAAAAGACGTTCGCGAGGCTATTGATAGAGCAAAAGAGAGTACGTTATTTAACCAGCGACCGCCAATACTCTTCATAGATGAAATACATCGATTCTCTAAAGCACAGCAAGATTCGCTTCTTGGTGCAGTGGAAAAGGGCGTCATAACACTTATCGGAGCAACAACGGAAAATCCATCCTTTGAAGTTATTTCACCACTACTATCACGTTGTGCGGTATACACTTTAAACCCTCTATCGATTGATGATATGAAAGAGTTGGTTGACAGGGCACTTAATGAAGATATTTACCTGTCAAAGCGTAATATTACCATCAAAGAGTATGAGGCTATGCTACGTTACGCCGGCGGTGATGCTCGTAAGCTATTAGGCATAGTTGAAATATTGACAATGGCAAAAGAGGGTGCCATTGAGGTGACTAACGATTTTGTAATTGATGCGATAAAGCAAAATATTGCTATATATGATAAGAATGGGGAGATGCACTATGATATTATATCGGCATTTATAAAATCTGTTAGAGGAAGCGACCCTAACGCCGCGATATACTATCTTGCAAAGATGATATCAGGGGGAGAGGAGCCAAAATTTATTGCTCGCAGGCTTGTTATTCTTGCTGCGGAGGATATAGGATTAGCGAATCCTAATGCATTACTTATTGCCAATGCTTGTTTTGAAACAGTACGAAATATTGGTATGCCAGAGGGAAGAATACCTCTTGCAGAAGCAACAATATATCTCGCCACCTCACCGAAGAGTAATTCAGCATATATGGCAATAAATGAGGCAATTAGCTTTATTGAAAAAGATAATATTAGACGTGAAGTACCATTAAATATAAGGAATGCACCTACAAAACTTATGAAAGAGTTGGGATATGGTGATAATTATAAATATTCACATAGCTATGATAACCATTTTGCATATCAAGAGTTTATGCCAGAGGGTTTAGAGAATAAAAAATTTTACACCCCTGCAAATAATTCAAAAGAGCGTGCAATAGGGGAGTATATAAATAAATTATGGGGGGATAAATATGACAAATAGAGATGTAATATCATCAATACCGATGATAAAAAATTTAGAGAGTGGTAATTTCTTCGTCATGGCAGGTCCATGTGTTGTTGAGAGTCGTGAGATGCTTTTTACTATTGTTGAAAAGTGTATAGAGGTAACCTCTAAGCTTGAAATTCCATATATTTTTAAGGCATCATATAGAAAGGCTAACCGTTCGCGACTTGACTCTTTCTCAGGCTTGGGAGATGGTGAGGCTTTGGAGATGCTTGCGGAGATACGTGAGAGATATAAGGTGCCAGTTGTTACTGACATACATTCGGCAGTAGAGGCGGCGATGGCAGCAGAATATGTTGATGTGTTACAGATACCAGCTTTTTTATGCCGTCAAACAGATATCTTGGTAGCGGCAGCAGAGACGGGAAAGGTTGTGAATATAAAAAAGGGACAATTTCTGGCTCCCGATGCAATGGTATTTGCCGCGCAGAAAGTATTAGAGAGCGGTAACGATAAAGTTATATTAACAGACAGGGGAACATCATTTGGGTATACCGACTTGGTTGTTGATCCTCGCGCTATTCCTATCATGAGAAATAGTGGCCATCCTGTTGTTATGGATATAACTCACTCACTTCAACAACCAAATCAGAACAGCGGTGTTACTGGAGGAATGCCAGAGATGATAGAGACAATAGCACGTACAGCTATTGTTAATGGAGCAGATGGTATTTTTATAGAAACTCACCCTGAACCCACTAAAGCTTTGAGCGATGGTGCTAATATGTTACCGTTAGAGCAGTTTGAGGGATTAATGGAGCGACTTGTTAAGATACGTAGGTTAACTAATAGCTTTTAGACATGTATAGGGGCTATAATATTATTCTTGCATCTCAGTCACCTCGCAGGCGAGAGCTTCTTTCAGCGATGGGAATAAAATTTACTACTGCTGAAAAGTATGATGTGCAAGAGGTGTGTCCAGAGGGCACTGCTCCGGAAGATGAGGCATTATATCTGTCGCAAAAGAAATCTTATGCCTATCCTTTCACTCTTGAAGATAGGGATATTGTTATAACATCGGATACTCTCGTATTGATTAATGAGGTGATACTTGGGAAACCAAAAAATAGGGATGGAGCTATAAAATATCTGACGATGCTTTCTGGAGAGAAACACAAGGTTATTACAGCTGTCACGCTAAGGCACAAAGAAACCTATTACACCTTCTCTGAAGAGACAAAGGTAACCTTCGCACCTCTATCAAAGAGTGATATTATATATTATGTAGATGAATATAAACCATATGATAAAGCTGGGGCTTATGCCATACAGGAGTGGATAGGCGTCATTGGCATAAGTAAGATTGAAGGTACATACTTTAATATTATGGGACTGCCAACAACATTACTATATAAGGAACTAAATAATTTTATTGATAATTTAAACTAAAAAAGATGAAAAAACTTCTTCTACTATTGCTTTTGGCAATAATGGTTGCCCCAACGGTTCATGCCGATGAGGGTATGTGGCTTCCGAGTGTTATCTCGAAAGAGCGACTAAAAGATATGCGTAAAAAGGGCTTTAAGCTAAAGGCTAAAGATATTTACGACATAAACAAAGCCTCACTAAAAGATGCGGTTGTACTTCTTAGCGGTTGTACTGGCGAGGTGATATCAAAAAAAGGGCTAATACTAACTAACCACCACTGCGGGTATGGTCAGATTCAGTATCACAGTAGCCTTGAAAACGATTATCTAACCAATGGCTTCACTGCCATGAATCTTAATGAGGAGTTACCATCAAATAACTATTGGGCAGCTTTTCTTGTGCGTATGGATGATGTAACCGAGGCTATGACTGCTGGCGTAACAGACGAAATGAGTCCAGAAGAGCAAGATAAGATACTTAATGATAATAAGGCGCGAATTATCTCTGAAGCTACGAGGAACAATAGTTATTCGGCAAAAATTGAGGCTCTCTACTACACAAATCAATATTTTATATTTATTTACGAAAGATTTGATGATGTACGCTTAGTATGTGCTCCTCCTTCAGCGGTGGGTAAGTTTGGTGGAGATACAGACAACTGGATGTGGCCACGTCATACAGGAGATTTTACAATTTTCCGTATCTATGCGAACAAGGATAATAAGCCTGCTAAATACTCAAAAGATAACGTACCATATACCCCTAAGAAATCGTTCAAGATATCAACTAAGGGGGTTAAAGATGGAGACTTTACATTTATATATGGTTTCCCTGGTCGTACTCAAGAGTATCTGTTCTCTGATGCTGTTGAATATATCGCAAAAAAGAGTAACCCTCACAAGATAGCTCTTCGTGATATTCGTTTAGATGTCATAAACGCAGCAATGAATGCCGACAGATTAACTCGTATCAAGTACTCAGCTAAGACGGCACGTATAGCCAACGCATGGAAAAAGTGGCAAGGTGAAGCAGGGGGTATCATAAAGCTTAATGCAATAGGTAAAAAGGAGGATTTAGAGCGCCGTTTCGATGAATGGGCAGCTGGTAAGCCTAAATATGAAGGTGTAGTATCACAGTTTACTAAACTTTATGCCGATATTGAGCCATATGCTTTTATTCTTGATTATATGAATGAGGCAGTTATGGGAATAGAGGCGATAGCCGTTACTAACAGGTTACCTAATAGTGCGGAGCAGTTAAAGAGTAGAATGGATTTATACTTCAAAAATTATGATATTAATATAGACAGAACAATAGCAAAAGCACTACTTAAGAGTTATATAAAAAATATTAATACTGAATATATCCCGTCGATATTACCAAAGAATATTGTTGATATAGATGCTGCTGTTGATCATTACTTTAATACCTCAATTTTTACATCTAAAGAACGTTACGACGCGGCTATAAATGGTAAGGATATGAAAGAGGCTATGAGTGTAATCAAAGAAGACCCAATATTCCTACTACGCGAGGAGTTCTTTGATATAATGCGCAATAAAGTATCTAAACAATACCAAGCTCTAAACAATCAAATTACGCGTTTGTATAAAAATTTCATGCAAGGATTAATGGAGATGCAACCTGAAAAGGAGTTCTATCCAGATGCAAACTCAACACTTCGCATCTCTTACGGTCATGTTAAAGGATTCACTCCAAGAGATGGGGTGTATTATCGCCCTGTAACTACTCTTGAGGGTGTTATTGCAAAAGATAATCCAGAGATTTACGACTATAACGTACCTCAAAAACTACACGAAGTTTACAAAAACAAGGATTACGGTAGATGGGCGGTTAATGGAACAGTTCCAGTATGTATTCTTGCATCTAACCATACAACAGGTGGAAACTCTGGCAGTCCTATATTAAATGGTAAAGGTGAGCTTATAGGTCTTAACTTCGACCGTTGCTGGGAGTCAACAATGAGTGATATTATATATGATGTTGATATGTGTCGTAATATTGGTGTTGATATTAGATACGTTCTATTCCTTGTTGATAAGGTGTGTGGTGCAGGTTATTTAATAGATGAAATGGATTTAGTATAACACTATTGTATGGCACTTATTTAGGGCAATTCGCAAAACTCTGTTTTGGGCTATACCGAAAACTTAACAAAAATATTCAACTAATTGTTTGTCAATTAGTTG
>CAYIZU010000022.1:0-293 GCA_964367795.1 uncultured Rikenellaceae bacterium
CCAACAACTCCAATTGATAAGACACCTAAACCGATAACCCACATTATATACTTTATCACATTTAGAACATTATTCCTCTCCACCTCCTCATCTGATATATTACGTATATATAATGCCCACCTATCTCCTTTGTCGAAACTAAGTTGTTTGCCAAGTATGGTATATAGCCTGCTTATAATATCCTGTTGCTGTAATGAGGTTAGATTTTCAATACCCATATAGATCCTATCTACCTGATGTTTTACATTTGGATATATCACGTTATATGTTGTTATGGGGATATACACTGAATT
>CAYIZU010000022.1:303-15834 GCA_964367795.1 uncultured Rikenellaceae bacterium
ATACCATCAACATTAAGCTTTTCACCTACAACAGATACATTCTCACCCCAATAGTTATTCTTTAACTCTTCGCCAATAACCACAACGCGACCGATATTCTTGATATCAAGAGGAGATATATTTCGTCCCTCAACATATTCAGGAGTCGCATTATCTCCCCTAAAGTTAGAGGAAACCCCAACTAATGTACCTCCAGCCTTACGTCCATTTGCCAATAAGCTCATTTGGTATCGAGTAATACTTAATTCCCAGCGAGTCACTTCAGGGATAGCACGTTTTAGTAGATTAACATCATTATGATTAAATGTTATTCTACGAGCTGTTTTATAAGCAGCATAAGTTATAGAATTCCAACCACCTCGTACACTCATATTATTAACATTTAAACCGCTGAACATGCTCATGACACCATTATTAAAGCCGCTATTCGCGCCAATTAATACCATCAATATATACACACCCCAAGCAACCGAAAAACCTGTTAAGATTGTTCGGAGCTTATTATGCCTCATCGCAAGAAATATCTCGTTTAAATGCTCTCTCATTATTTGGGTTAACCTCTAATTACCTCCTCGGAATCAATAAGACCATCCTTAAAGTGTATTATTTTATCGGTACATTCTGCTATCTCACGCTCATGGGTTACGAGTATCATTGTCATACCTCCATTATTTATATCACGCAATAATTTAATGACATCTGCAGTATTTGTACTATCAAGTGCACCTGTCGGTTCATCGCCTAATATAATCTGAGGTTTCGTTATCAATGAGCGAGCAATTGCAACTCTCTGCTTTTGCCCCCCCGATAGTTCGTTAGGACGGTGGTCTGCCCACTCCTTAAGACCAAACATATCAAGATATTCCATTGCAAGAATATTACGCTTTCTACGAGATACGCCGCGATAATAAAGAGGCAAGGCAACATTCTCTACCGCATTTTTGTAATTAATAAGATTAAAAGATTGAAAAATAAATCCAATCATCTCATTGCGTAGTTTTGCTGCTAAACGTTCCGATGGATTATCAATAAGCTTACCTGCTAAGTGATATTTACCACTATCATAGCTATCAAGAATACCTAATATATTTAACAATGTAGATTTACCTGAACCTGACGCCCCCATGATAGAAATCATCTCACCCTGCTCAACCGTAAGTGATACCCCCTTGAGAACGTGTAGGAGATTCCCATTATCATAGCTTTTATGTATATTTTCAATATTAATCATGTGCAATGGCATTAATTTGCACAAATATAATGAATATTTTTATATACGCAAAGTATAAGATTATTTTTTCGAATAAATTTTATCAATTATAACAGCAATTGCACCATCACCTGTCACATTACATGCTGTTCCAAAGCTATCCATTGCAATGTATAGTGCTATCATTAATCCCACCTCTGTTTCTCCAAAGCCAAGCATCGACTGTAACAGCCCTAACGAAGCCATTATAGCTCCACCGGGCACACCGGGAGCTGCAACCATGGCGATACCAAGCATGAAAATAAATCCTGCAAATTCAAATGTATTAATAGCCATACCTTCGGTCATCATTATAGCCATCGCACACGCAACAATTTTTAGGGTACTACCTGATAGATGTATTGTAGCACACAGAGGTACAACAAACCCTGCAAGATTTGGATTAACACTATTTTTAATTGTCTGTTCAAGAGTTACCGGTATTGTTGCCGCAGATGACTGCGTTCCAAGTGCCGTGAGATATGCTGGAATCATTGTCTTCAATAGATTGAAAGGGTTCTTCTTGCTCACTATAGCCGCTAATGTGAATTGCAACAATAAGAGTATTAGAGTAAGGGCAAAAATAACAATAACAATCTTAATGAACACACCCATAACGCTTGCCACCTCACCAGCGGTTGTTATATTAAGAAATATACCAAATATATAAATAGGTAAAAGAGGTATAATCACACCTTCGATGACCCGTATAATGATATCCTTAAAATCGTCCATTACATTTTTTAAAGCCTTACCCTCTATCACAGACATACCTAATCCAAAGGTAAAAGCAGCTATTAAAGCAGTCATAACACCCATTAAAGGAGGCATTTCAATAGTAAAATATGGCTCTATTGCACTCTTGCCACCTTCAGTTAGCGACATAGCTCCACCAGAAGTAAGGATTGAAGGATATATAGCCTCACAACTAAAAAAAGTAAAGAAACCTGAAAAAACAGTAAAGCTGTATGCGATTGCCGCTGTAATAAGTAAAAGGCGACCTGCTCCTCTTCCTAAATCAGCTATTCCTGGAGCAACCAATCCTAAGATAAGTAGTGGCACAATGAAACTTAGAAAATTACCAAATAAACCATTAATTGTTACAAATATAGCCGTTATCCAATCAGGAGAAAATAGACCAAATAATATACCTAAGGTTATTGCTATACCAATTTTTGCTAATAAAGATAATTTTCTCTTTTTCATACGTTTATATTTTTTTTCATTTGTCGTATGTAACTCAGCATAAAATTATAATAACTAATTGTGAGTAAAATTGTTATTCTAATTTTATGCTTCGTTTCATACGTTTATCAAATTTATACTCCCATATTCATAATCTTTTCTATTGTCGAATTGCCTGAGAGCTCAACACTATTAGTGATTGAAAGGCTACTCGTAGAATATTTTATCATTGAGCTACCAGAGCACGTACCACTGATAGACTCTTTTATATTAACAGTAAGTTCACTTGCACCAGACACATTTACTATTGCATTATCACATGGCAATTGCAAAGTGTTTATACTACTCCCTCCTGAACACTCTGTGATATGCAGGTTTGTTGCACTACCTATAAAATTTACTCTTGACGCTCCAGAAATCGATAAATATATATCATCACTCTCTATTGCAGCGTTAATAAATGAGGAGCCACTTAAAGTTATCCTAAAACTTGAAGCCTTTATAGTTGACAGTGTCTCTACCGATGCACCACCGGAAGCTGTTATATTATTGAACTGCTTAGTACTAACATATAATCGTAATACCAAATCCTCGTTCATATTAACTTGGCGATCTAATTCAAAAGTCAATTTATTATCTTTGCTCTCACTTTTAATATACTTTTGTATATTCTTATTCGTTTCAATAACTATCTGTCCAACTTCAAGTTCATTATCAAAAATCAACTCATAACCACTTGTAACCTCAATAGCAGTAATTTCAGTTGATATATTTTCTGCCGTCTCCAATATCTCTTGACTTGGATATACATCCTTGCTACAACCATATCCCACTATTAACAATAGCAAAAATATGCCTAAAACACCTCTTTTTATCATAACAGTTCATTTATTTATAGGTTATTATCTTCTATCACCTTACGCTTTTTCTCCCACTTATCACGAGCCATCTGCTGCATATCTTCGAAGTTGTCTCTCTCGTCAACAATCTCCAATCCCAGTATCGACTCAATAATATCCTCCATTGTTACAATACCATCAACGCCTCCATACTGATCTGTCACCAATGCAATATGTTCTTTGCGTATCAATAGCCTCTCCCATAGTGTTGATAGGGGCATATTATTGTATACAACAATAAATTCTCGCTTTATCTTACTAAGAGGCATGCCTCCTTTACCATTTAAAATATTTTCGTACACCGTAGGACGTAGTATATAACCACTAATATCATCCAACGTTTCACTATATATTGGTATTCTCGTGAAATTGGCAAAGCGTTTAACTTTCACAAATTCATCAAGTGTCATATCCTCTTCAGCTGCAACAACGACAGAGCGCGGTGTCATTGCCCCCTTAACATCTGCGTTATGAAGATTGATAAGGTTTTGAATAACATTATTCTCTTTCTCTTGAAGAATACCCTCTTTCCTGCCCATATCAGCTATAACAGCTATCTCTTCACGCGAAGTTGTGTTCGACGGTTTGTTTTTAAATAGCAGCTTAGTTGTTATCTCCGACAGGTAAACCAGCGGATATGTAACATATATCATAAACTGTACCACACGAGCCGCCGACAGAGCTAAACTTTTCCAATAGTTTGCACCGATTACTTTTGGTATTATCTCTGAAAAAATTAGGATTGATATTGTTAATATTGCTGATGTAATACCGAAAACCTCATCACCCCATATTTTTGTTGCCTCTGCACCGACTCCAGCAGCACCTATTGTATGAGCAACGGTATTCAAAGAGAGAATTGCTGAGATAGGTCTATCAATATTTACCTTTAACTTACGTAATAACTTTGTTGAACCTGGTTTTTCTCGCTCTTTTGTCTCTATAAAAGACATAGATAGTGAAAGCATAACTGCCTCCATAACAGAACATAAAAAAGATATACTGATAGATATTGCAAAATACGCAATTAATGCCCCCATAAATTATATTATTGTTTAATACCGCAAATATAATAAATATTATTTAATAATTAATGAAAAAATAGTAGTTTTATACTCCTTCAGATCAAAAAGTAGTAGTTTCCCACTTAAATTATCCTCATTATGAGTTAGGATATTTATCACCTCTAATGCCTGCATTGAACCTATCACGCCTGGAATAGGTGACAGAACTCCTATAATATCTTTAATGCTATCATCTTCACTGAAGAGGTCGGAATATGAACCTCCACCATTATAGTTAAATGTGGCTATCTGACCACCTAACTGTTCAGCACTACCATAGACAAATGGAATACCTAACTCCCTTGAGACTTCATCCATAGCATATCGTGCCGCATAATTATCTGAACAGTCAACAATAATATCATAATCACGTGCAATATCACACCCGTTATCCTTAGTGAACTTAGTATTATAGTGCTTTATGCCGCACGAGCCATTTAGTGCCACCAAGCGATTAACCGCAACAGCCCCCTTATTGCAACCTATATCAGATTCACTATATAGGATTTGTCGTTGAAGATTTGTTATATTAACAGTATCATACTCAACAACACCTATCTTACCCACTCCAGCGGCAACAAGATAGCTTAAAAGGGCAGAACCCAATCCCCCTGCACCTACGACAAGTACCGAGCTATTTGCCAACATCTGC
This sequence comes from uncultured Rikenellaceae bacterium, assembly GCA_964367795.1. GTDB lineage: Bacteria > Bacteroidota > Bacteroidia > Bacteroidales > Rikenellaceae > JADFUS01. The sequence goes on from CAYIZU010000022.1 coordinate 5,353, forward strand.
TGTTTCTCTTCAGAGAAGCCCTCAACTGCTAAATTTCGAGAATACCTCATATCATCTTTTCACCTTGAAGATATAGAGACCAATCCTTCCAGACAGGCTCCATACCTAAACTTTTCACCTTTGAAATTATCTCATCAACACCCCTATCATCGTTAACGCTAAACTGCTCTAACTCTTTACTTCCTTCCTCGTCGCTATATCCGCCTGGAGCCGTTTTAGAACCAACAGATATTGTCGTAACACCCAATTTGAGAGCATTGTCCCTAAAATAAGGTCGCTCACGCGTGGATAGACTTATCTCAACATCATCGCTCATTAACCTATAAGCAGTCATCATGTGAAGTAAATCACGCTCACTAACAATACTATTAGGCTGAAAACCCTCCCCCACAAAAGGGCGTAAGCGTGGAAAAGATATTGATACTTTTGTTTTCCAATATTTTGTTTCGATATACCGCAAATGCAGTGCCACAAAAAATGCCTCTGTCCGCCAATCTTCTAATCCTAATAGGGCACCGATGCTAACCTTATGTATACCAGCCCCACCTAATCTATCAGCTGTCTCCAAACGGTACCGATAGTCCGACTTCTTCCCTTTTGGATGGTACTCCTTATATCGCGCCTCATTGTATGTCTCTTGATATACCGCCACCGAGTATAGCCCCCTATCAATTAGATAGCTATAATCATCCTTATTTAAGGGCTGTACTTCAATAGAAACCTGCTCAAAATAGTGTTTAACACTATTGATAGCATCCCCTAAATACTCTACTCCTGCATGCTTATTACTCTCGCCAGAAACCAGCAAGATATGTTGAAACGGATGCTTTTTTATGGATATGCACTCTTTAGAAATCTCATCCACAGACAGTACACTACGAGAAATTTTATTATTAACACTAAAACCACAGTATACGCAACTATTACTACAATGATTAGACAAATACAAGGGAATGTATACCTGTACCGTGTAGCCGAAACGTCGACGTGTTAACTCCGCACTTAATGCCGCTATCCTCTCTAATAATTTCTCTCCCTCCGGAGATATGAGCGCAATAAAATCTTGCATATCAAGCCTTGCGCCGCTCTCACGCTTTGCTACAGCTCGAGCCGCCTCTTCTGCTGTAACAGAATGTATCGCAACTCTTATCTTTTCCCAGTCATATCTCTTTATCTCGTCGTAAAAAGTCATCTTCTAAAAATTATAAATCCAAAAATGCTGTTAGAGGACTTGTTGCAATAGCTTCACCACTACTTATAGGGGCTAACTTTGCATTATAAGCCATACGTCCAGCCTCTACTGCCATCTTAAATGCAACACCCATATCAAATGGATTTGCACTTGCTGCAATAGCTGTGTTTACAAGTACTGCATCAGCACCCATCTCCATGGCTTCAGCGGCATGAGATGGCGCACCAATACCGGCGTCAACAACCACTGGAACACTACTCTGCTCTATTATTATGCGCAATAACTCCCTTGTTGCCAATCCCTTATTAGAGCCTATAGGGGCACCTAAAGGCATAACAACGGCAGCACCTACCTCCTCTAATCGTTTACATAACACTGGATCTGCATTGATATATGGCATAACAATAAAACCACGTTTAACAAGCTCCTCGGTAGCCTTTAAGGTCTCAATAGGGTCGGGCATAAGATAGCGTGGGTCAGGATGTATCTCCAATTTAAGCCAATTAGTTTGTAGTGCCTCACGTCCTAACTCCGCAGCAAACAATGCCTCCTCCGCACTACGCACTCCAGAGGTATTAGGTAAAAGTTTTATATTTGCTGCAAGAAGATTAGAAATCATTTCATCCTCCTTATTATCCAATTCTACACGCTTGAGGGCCACCGTAACAAGCTCACTTCCACTTGCAACAATTGTGTCGTGCATAAGTTGAGAAGATGAAAATTTCCCCGTCCCAGTAAATAATCGCGATGAAAATGAAAAATCGCCTATCACTAATTTATCGTTCATAGTACCTATTTTAAATTATAATTTTTTATATTAAAACACCTCTCTACTTCAGTCACAAACTCCCTTGTGCTCTTTGCTATGTCTTGAGCCTTGAATAATACCCCCGACACTGCAATACCGTTTACACCCTCAACGGCAGAGAGTTTTGCAATATCCTCAAAAGTAATACCGCCAATAGCAACAACGGGCGGTGGCGTAATTCCCATATTTTTTAACTCTTTAAAAAGATTAAAATAGCCCTCTTCTCCCAAGGTATTACTAATATTCTCTTTCGTTGTGGTGAACTTATATGGACCTAAACCAATATAATCAATCCTTTGTTTAGATAAAAGTTCTATATCCCTCACACTATTCGCAGTACGTCCAACAATTAACTTATTACCAATCAATTCGCGTAATGTAGATGTAGGCATATCACCCTTCCCAAGATGTACACCATCTGCCTTGCACTCCATAGCCACAATTGGGTTATCGTTAACTATAAAGGTGGCATTGTATGAATAACAGTGTTCACGTATACGCTTAGCTACGGCAATAAACTCCTTTTCTGTTGCCTCTTTCATTCTTAGCTGTATCCAATCACATCCACCATTGAGAACAGCTCTCACCTCTTGTTCAATATCTTCAATACTCTTGCCTTGGGTTATATATTGCAATGGAGATATATATTTTTTTATCATTTTATACTATTAATTATATTTTCATATTTTTTAATTGGGTCTTCACAATTCCAAATAGCACCGAGAAGTGCTGCACCATCAAATCCCCATTCATAAGTTGAGTTAATATTATATTCATCAATACCCCCTAGGGCAATAATTTTCGTTTTACTATGTCTATTCTCAAGCCATTTCTTTAACACCTCGGGCTTATGTTGCGACATATACCCATGCTTTGATATTGAATCAAATATTGGACTTAAAAATAGATAATCAACTTTAGAAGATATATTTTCAACTTCTTCTATCGTATGGCATGAAGCAGATAATCTGTACCCATTAATATCATCAAATCTACACTCTTTATTTATATGAAATCCTCCAAATTGATATTTTTCTAAAAGGTCACGATAACCGTGCAGTGTCACAAACTCTTTGTCCACCCCACACTTAATCAACGTAGAGCACATAACATCTAACTCCTCAGGGCTACATTCTTTTTTTCGTAGATGTACCCTACAACCATAACGTGCTATGAGTTCTGCAATTATCTCACACTCCCAAACCACATTATTAATCTTCTCCGTGGTAATAACAATTGGAACCATATAACTTACCCCCCCTGGGTTGCCCTAATGAGAGTCACCTCATCACCATCTTTTAAGATTGGATTGCCCCACTCACTACGCGGAATAACACTCAATCCACGCGCAATAGCAACACCTTTATCTCCTATTTCAAGCGAAGACAATAGTGCATTAACACTAATATGCTCTTCGCAAAATTCCATCTCTTTTTTATTAACAATTAACTTCATACATCTATAATACTATTGTAAAGCCCTTGAATTATTATATAAAAACTGCATTAAATACTCCAATGTAGGATCTTTGAGAATAACATTTTTATTTTCATCTAATAAATATAGCATAGGTATAGCCCTTAAGTCGTAAAGCTCCTTTTTAGTTATCATTTGCCCCTTATCATAGGCACTGACCCAATGTTTAGGATATAATTGAGGGTCCCACCCTTCGCTCTCTTTATCGGGAAATATGGTCAAGACCTTCAATTTTGAGTTTGGACCGGTATATGGGGATTCCGATAATATCTTCATCGTGCGCGCACACTCCGGACACCCTAAATTACTAAAAAATATAAGAGTATATGGCGATTTAAATTTGTAGAGTGTTGACTCCTTATTATTTGATGTTATAAATGCAAAATCAGCTGCTGGAGTTCCTAAACGATTTTTTGATGCCTGTTTTAATTGATACTTAGGCCGCTCTTTATCTATATTATTTATCAAAGTTGAGCTAATATAATGGTTAAGAACGGGGATAAATAACTCCTCATACCTAAGTGGTGAGTTAACAGAATAGAGATAAAATTCGGTCATAAAAAAGAAAAACTCATAAATATCCTTACCTCCCTTTTCAGCCTTTTCCATCATATCATATAAAGCGTCTGCAGACACTTGCAATTTCGCCATTGGTAAAGCCTGCGCAAAGCGTGAATAATGATAAGATATTGTAGCGGTATCCTTAATGATATCACTATTAGTAAAATCAAAATTATCCCAGAAATGCTCAACATAGTAGTTACTCCTCGCCAAAAGACCCTCTATCATAACAGGTATCTCAGGCTCCTGAAGCTCCATTTTCGTCTTAGAGGCATTTGTGGTGACAACCTCCTTAGCACTCTTCTTCTTATTTCCGCCATTACACCCTATGATAAATAGCGAAATAGCAATAATTAAGATAATATTCTTCACACCCATAATCTATATATAAATTAAATAGGTCTCAAAATTACAAATATTTTACCATACTACCAAATTTTAACAAACTAAACATGATGGCGTAGATTCAATTTTTAATCGCAACTATATGCAGATAAAGATAAGAAGAAAATTTTTTGAGAGTTTTAAAGTTTATTTTTTTAGGAATATATTGTCTGTATAGATTATTTGCGTACTCAATTAAACCTTTTTCCCACGAACAGTAAAATTGTGTATTTTCGCCTAATGCCGGCGAGGCGGTGCGAGCCGCACTGGCAAAAATGCGCAAAGCGACAATAAAAAGCAATAGCCTAAAACAGTAAAAACAACTCCTATAAGATAACCTCACTGATTAATATATCATAGAGGCACAGCATTATACTTAGTCGACCATTAAAAAAAGGCCGTCTCGAAAATAATTCGAGACGGTCTCTTTTATTAGAAATTTTCAAAATTCAGTTTTGGTGCTTCTTGATGAACATAAAACGGAGCGCACTTATGTACGTGAGTATTTATGTGATTCAGGAAATGACAAAAATGTTTTTGAGACAATTTCCCTCTAAATAACACCTAAAAAACCTACCTATTACCTGCATCTTTTAGTGGCACATAGATAGTTGTTTGAGAAGGGGTATATATACCTCCTGTGATAGCAGCAAGCAGATAGTTAATGAACGAAAGATTTGTTTTAACAACATAATCTTCGGCATTAGGAACATACTTACTCACATTTACATCCGTATTGCTTAAAGGTATTAATCCAGCAATTAAATGATGATTAGTAACCTTAGCAACCTCTACAACAGCCTCTTCAGCTTTTACATTACCAACTAACAGCCTGGTGTTGTAGCACGAGCTCAATAAAACAACACTTGCCAACATAACAAAAAATAGTTTTTTGTTCTTCATCTTTTCTTTGAGGGCTTATATGCACATTCCTCCGTTCGGCGTTAAAATTAATACTAACACCCTACTACTATTAATCAAGAAATTGCACAAAATGGTGGGCAAATATCCCGTTGGAACATAGGTATCGCCAAACACCTCCTCCCCAAACAAGTATAGCCCACACAAGTGTGAGCACTCTACTGATTGTTTGTGGGGAGAAAAAATTGGCGATTTTATGTTCCCATAACAATAGCAAAATGCTAAAAAAAATATACGAATAAGGTTTCACCCCCACTCAAATGCAAATATATTAATTATTATTGTAATCTCCAAAAATTATCACATTTTTTTTTAGATAGCATCCTAAATAACAATTTTTTCGAGGATTATTCTTGCAAGATTAAAATTAATGCTTTACCTTTGTATGAACTTGTGTGTATCTCATTATAGTTAAGCGAGCTTTACTATAAAACATACGGCATTTAGAAGTTCCCATGCGACTTATAACTCAAACACTTCATATACTTATCGCACAGAAGATAATGATATGAAAAAACTTATAGTATGAAGAAACTATTATTAATTTTCACGTCTATAGTACTACTATGCTCGTGCACGACAAAAAGATACATCATATCTAATTATGATGACAATATTGATAATGCGACATTAATCACAATAGCCTTTCCAGAAGAGATTGTAAGAACCACAGAAGCATTATATTCCAAACTACTGCCGTTAATAGGTATGGGTAGGCAGGGATATAGTCGTGCTGGACATGTAGGTATGGTTCTCGTCCGAGATGGAAGCAACACTTTTGAGTATTACGACTTAGGGAGATATATTGCTAAAAAAGGATATGCAAGAGCCCGCAGTTCTAATACCGATCCAGAGATTGCAATTCCTATAACTGTAACATGGAGAGATGGTAAGATAGATAATATCGAAGAATTACTATCATGGATGCATGATAACCGTACACTACTACGCGGCTACGGCGATATATATGCATCCATTTGCGAAGAAGTAAACTACGAAAGAGTAATAAACTATATCATGGTGACACAAGATAAAGGCATCATTAAGTATGGACCTTTCGTAAGAAAAGGGACTAATTGTAGCCGTTTTGTTGCGGATGCTATGCTCAGTGGCGTTGTTGATGAGCAGAAGATACGAAAAATCAAACGACTATATCGAATAACACCATCGGTATTAGGCAATGTGGAATCTGGAAACTCATATGACTACTACTACATAGCCTCGGAAGATAGCGTGCGCATATCAAGGGAGAATCTAATGCCTATTCAAAAGAAATTATTATTTGATTGGGGCAAAGGGTATGGCCATATTAGCAAAAGCCTTAGCGGAACACTCAACGAGCCTATTCATAATAAAAAAGATGACTCGTGGCAGTGGTTGGGTGGAATAATATATGGAGTATGGTACGATATAGAAGAAACAGATATGGATATGATATATAGGGTTACGCAATATTGTGCTGAAGGAGATGTCAATTGGAGCGAATTATTCCAAAGTAATAATAAAATAAATCTTACGCAGCCTTACAAATTTGACTATCCGTCACATTATGACTGCATAACAATAAATACGAATAATAAAAGTATTAAATTAGTTCGGAAACGATAAAATAAGAACCCAATGCAAATAAACTTAAAGAAAATAATTGAAGAAAAAAACCCTAAACTACACAAAAAACTCCCTAATTTTCTCTATCGCGTGGCGATGAAAGCTCTTTCTCTTGATAAAGTAAACAAAGGATTCAAGTTATGTGGAGATGCAAAAAACATTGACTTCATCAAAATTGTCTTGAACGATGTGCTTAAGATTGAGCGCGAGTGTATAGGGTTTGACAATATACCAGATGGCGAATATATATTCGTTGCTAATCATCCACTCGGGGGTATTGATGGAATGTCGTTATTAGAAATAATCAATAGTCGTTTTATGGGTGTAAAATCACTCTCTAATGATATTATGTTACATATTGAACCCATGAAAGAACTTTTCTTACCTATAAATAAACATGGAAGGCAGAGCGTGGAGTATTCTAATGGATTAAACAATCATTTAGCTAATGGCAAACCCCTTTTAACATTCCCTGCTGGACTATGCTCACGTAAGGTTAATGGTGAAATAACCGATTTGACTTGGAATAAAAATTATATAAGGAAAGCCATTGAACATAAGCGCGCCATCGTTCCAATATATGTTGATGCAAGAAACTCAAGATTATTCTATAATATTGAGGTACTACGAAGAAAGTTGAAAATTAAACTCAATATAGGAATGCTTATGCTTCCTCGCGAATTCTTTGAACTGGGTAAAAAAGGGACTAAAGTAAGATTGATATTTGGAAAACCAATCGCGTATGAGGAGTTAACTAACGGCAATAGTATCCATTACTGGAATAGTGAAATACGCAAGAGATGCTATGCTCTAAAGAGCTAAGCTAAATGATATAAACTATTTTTACATTATGGCAACAAAAACAGATTATTTATTTAGAATCGAGCCTCAAGATGTAGATTTTACGCAACGAGCTAAAATCTCATCCATTATGACTATGATACTCAACACTGCCGGTTTAGATGCCGACAGTAAAAATTTCGGCATAGAGTACCTGAATAAAAATAATCACTCGTGGGTGCTATCACGCATGTCATTGGAAATTGATTTTAGACCGCCTCAATACTCTATGTGCAAGATATCAACATGGGTTAACGAATATGAACGATTACTCTCAACTCGAAATTTCACTCTTGAATTAGAAAATGGAGATTCTTTTGCGCGTGCTGTTACACAATGGGCAATAATCGACCTTAATAGCCGCACCGCTATCAACCTTTCGCAGCATGGCCTAAGCGAAAATGGAACTCTCGTGAATGAACCATCCCCTACAACAAAAGCAATACGAATTGGCAATATAACACCAACAAAGACCAAGAAGTATGAGGTAGTATATAGCGATATCGACTTCAACAAACATGCGAATACAGTCAGCTACATTAAGATTGCTCTCGATATGCTTCCAATAGCATTTTTTGAAAACGAAAATAAGATTCGTTTAGATATGCACTTTATTCGCGAGTGCCATTTAGGCGAGATTCTTAGTATTAATAGCGATATTCGCAATAATCAAGCCCATTTTGAGATACAAAGAGAGGATAATTCAGTAGCATTTCGCGCTTTTTTGAATATTTCATACTAATAATTTGCATTTTTAGATAAATTTTACTATCTTTGTACTATATATTATGGATAAGGTGTATAAAATGTATGGGATTTTATGCACGAGTGAATGGATAATTAAAATTTAATATTATGAAGAAAGTATTTATTTTATTGACTGTAATGATGGTATCATTATCGGCGACTTACGCACAAAGCAGTGCTAAAGATGTAAAGAAAGATTTAAAGCGTGACATGAAAAATGTTACTAAGTTCGAGGCTGGTAAAAATGCTATCGGTCTTAGATTTGGAGCTGCACAAACTGAAATTTCATATTTAAAAATGTTTTCTGGTCCTACTCGTATTGAGGCAGACTTAGGTTTAGTTTATAGTGGTGGTTTTGAGCTTAATTTAGCTTATCAGTATGCTCGCGATTTGAAAATTTTTGATTTGGATAATTTAAAATGGTATCTTGGAGCTGGTCCAAGCTTAGGTTACCTTAGCAAAAAACTACTTTTTGGTGTTTTTGCACAAGTGGGTGTTGAGTACAGCTTTGATTTCCCAATATCTATATCTCTTGACTACAGACCAAGATTCAGACTAACTCCTCAAACAGGTTTTGATGCAGATGGTATAGCATTATCTGTTAGATATCGTTTCTAAACTACATAACTACGAAATAAAAAGCCGCTCCCCCCATACGTTAGCGGCTTTTTTTTGATCTATTCATGGCGTTCCGGATCAGTACAAAGAGCCCGTGGAGCCTATGTAGTCGACCCTTAAAAAAGGCTGGTAGAAACAAAAATCTCCCCAAAAGCTAAATCTGTGATTATCAGTTCGGTGAACCTTTTTTAAGGGTCGACTATGAGCTATATGAAGAAAAAATAGGTATATAGCTGCCCTAAATTTTGTGTAAGTGCATATCAAGACTTGGTGTATGAGGAGGGGGCTACATGAATCTCATTTTTTAATACTACCTTCGCCTAGTTCAATTACTCCTTAATACATGTAATATTTTCTTAAAGTGGGTAACAATAAAGTTTTATTTCATTAATATATTTTTTATCAGTAGTTAACATTGCCAACATACCTTTGCAGCGTAATAATTAACAATAGGAAACTACTTAAAAATTAAAACGTAAATGAAACTGAACTACACAAAAAGAATTATTTCTTTACTGATGCTCTTGTTTATTACCATTAATTATGCTTTTGCTCAAGAGCTAACAATTGAAGGGAAAGTGATAAACAAGAAAAATCAACCATTAATTGGAGCAACAGTACTGGTAAAAGGTACAAACAATGGAGCAATTACCGATTCAAACGGTAAATTTTCGTTTAAACTACCTGAAGAAAGCAAGGATGTCGTATTACAGACATCATTCATTGGCTACAACGATAGTGAGTATATATATCGCGGTCAAAAGGAGATAATAATAAAGATGAGTGACGATGTTCAAGCAATGGATGATGTGGTTGTTACTGCTCTTGGTATCAAAAGGGAGGAGAAATCGCTAACATTCGCCACGGAGATGGTAGATAAGTCGCAAATAGTGGGTGCTATGCCAACAAACTGGGCAGAGGGCTTAACAGGTAAGGTTGCGAACCTTAATATCACCTCAACTGCGAGTCCTGTCGGTTCTGCAAGGATAACACTTCGTGGGGATGTATCTCTTAACCAAAATGGAAACGCTGCATTGATTGTTGTGGATGGTATACCGTTAAGTAATAGATTAACAAACTCTGGTAGCGCATACGGTGCAGGTTCAAATACAGAGATGGCAGTGGACTATGGTAATGGTTTTGCAGATATTAACCCTGATGATATTGAGTCAATACAGGTACTAAAGGGCGCAAGTGCAACAGCTCTTTATGGTACTCGCGCAGCTAATGGAGTTGTTATGATAACAACAAAAAATGGCAGTAGCGACAAGAAAGGTATTGGCGTAACATTCAACTCAAACACAAGAATTGATCAAGTTTCAACATG
>CAYIZU010000023.1:0-8726 GCA_964367795.1 uncultured Rikenellaceae bacterium
TCGCTCGCTATCGCTCGTTTAGGACAATTCACAAAACAGAGTTTTGCGAATTGCCATCATAAGGTAGGGTGATACCGAAAACTTAACAAAAATATCCAATTAATTGTTTGTCAATTAATTGGATATTTTGTATTTTTGTATAGGCTGATTCGAATTATTTCGAAACGGTCTCTTCTATTATATATATTAAAATATTCTGTCCATTAAATGCTTCATATCAGCCTCTTTACCTCTAAACGCCGTGTACATATCAATCTCCGATTTCGTACCCCATGGTTCGAGTATATCCTTACGAAACTTAAGACTTAATTCTGGATTGAATATATCCCCTGTTGAAGTGAAGGCATAAAAAGCATCCGCAACCAATACATCTGCCCATTTATATCCATAGTAACCGGCAGCATAACCCCCACTAAAGATATGAGTGAAATATGTTGAGCGGTATCGAGGTATTATCTCCTCAATTAATCCTAATTTCTCCATTGCCTCTTTTTCAAACTCTACCGGATCTATATCCTTTTTCTTTTTCATAGTGTGGTATTCCATATCAAGGTAAGCCGCGGCAAGGAATTCTGTCATTTCAAAACCTTTATTAAATTTACCACTGTTACCCAATTTCTCAATTATTTCGTCTGGTATTACCTCTCCGGTCTTATAATGCTTAGCATACATTTTCAAAAACTCAGGATGCATTGCCCATGCCTCAAGTATCTGCGATGGTAGCTCAACAAAATCGCGCGAAGTGCCTGCTAACCCATTCAACTTAATATCTCCAAGTAATCCTTGAATAGCATGTCCCATCTCGTGGAAATATGTAGTTGCTTCGTCAATAGATAGAAGTGAAGGGGTATCACCTGTTGGTGGAGTAAAGTTACAAACTATTGGCACGATTGGAGCTACTCGTTTACCATCTTTATAGCTTTGCGGGCGGAAAGACGAACACCAAGCACCTCCACGTTTTGTTGCGCGAGGGTGTAGGTCTATTGTCAATACCCCAAGTAGCGAACCATCCTTATCAGTCACCTTGTACGCGGTCATATCGGGATGATACTTCGGTGCATTAGGCATATCTTCAAAATTAACACCCCATAACTTGTTAAGAAGTAGGAAAATTCCTTTTTTCACCGCTTCAGCAGAAAAATAAGGCTTAGTCATAGATTCATCTAACGCATATTTTGCCGAACGAACCTTGTTAGCATAATACCACCAATCCCAAGCTTCAAAATCACCTTTAACATCCTTATTAAGAAGTTTTTTCATCTCATTAAGTTCCTCATTCGCCACCTTAACAGATGGCTTCCAAAGTGTTTCGATAAGTTCATATACCTTTTCCGGCTTTGCTGCCATATTTTTATCCAATATGTAGTGAGCATGTGTTTTATATCCTAAAAGTTTCGCTTTTTCAACTCTGATATTAATTAACTCCTTAATTATCGGTATATTGGCTGTTTCACCAGAGCCAAATCCACGATTTGAATAGCCCTCAAACATTTTCTTACGTAATTCACGATTATTAGCATAAGTCATAAATGGAAAATAACTTGGATAGCTTAAATTGAACATCCATTTACCCTCATGACCATTAGCCTTGGCCATAGATGCCGCAGCTGATAATTGTCCATCAGAAAGACCCCCTAATTGACTCTTATCATCTATCACAAGCGAGAATGCTGCGTTCTCTTTAAGTAAATTATTACCATACTTACGTGTAAGCTCACTCTCTCTTTCACTAAGCATCTTATACGTTGCCTTATCAACAGCACTTAGATTCGCACCACTACGAGCAAAGTTATCAAAGACCTTTTTTAGCAATCTTGTCTCCTCAACCGAAAGATTCTCTTTCTTTTGGTTATCGTAAACACTTTTAATCTTATCAAAAAGCTTTTCATTTAATGATATAGTGTTACCATGCGCAGATAGTTTAGGGCTTATAACATCCTGTAGCTTAGCGCGCTCCGTCGTCAAGTCAGAAGCTGTTAAATTATAAAAAACAGCAGCTACCCTATTCAGAAACTCACCCGAATTAGCATATGGTATAATTGTATTCTTAAAAGTGGGCGCCTCACTATTATTAACAATAACGTCCACTTCGGCTAATTCGCGCTTCATACCCTCCTCAATAGCAGGAAGGAAATGTTCGTCTTTAATTTCATCAAAAGGAGGTAATCCGTAATTTTCTACCCATTCACCTCTGAAGAACGGATTTTCTGCAACGGTGCTCTTCTCTCCACCACCACCTTTACACCCAACAGCTGAGAATAACAGCGCTGCTGAAGCTAAAACATAAACTAATTTCATTTTAATAGATTTTAGATATTAATAATTTTCAACTATAATAACGTTGCAAAAATAAATAAAATTATCTACATAACAAAAATAATGTTTATGCTTTAATCAGATAAATATTAACAACAGAAACAATGTAATAAATATTACGCCAATTAGTCGCAACAGTAAGTATCTATATCCATTGGAGTTATTGTTGTGTCACACAATATAACAAGCCTCTCTATTACATTTTGTAATTCTCTTATATTACCACTCCACTGCCTATTAACCAATATATTAATTGCCTCTGGCGTAATCTCCTTAATGGAATTTCGTTGCTTCTTACTAAATGCTTCTACGAAATGATTTATTAACTCCGGTATATCATCTTTTCGCTCACATAGAGGCGGAACCTTTATATGTATTACATTCAATCGATGATACAAGTCTTCGCGAAAATTACCGCGTGCTATCTCTTCGCGCAAATTTTTATTAGTTGCAGCAATAACCCTCACATTAACATCTATATCTTTACTGCCACCAACGCGACCAATTTTATTCTCTTGTAAAGCTCTTAGTACTTTTGCTTGTGCAGATAACGACATATCACCTACCTCGTCAAGAAATAGCGTTCCACCATTAGCCTGCTCAAATTGTCCGATAAATCTATTGTCGGCACCAGTAAATGAACCTTTCTCGTGACCAAAAAGAACACTTTCGATCAAATCATTAGGTATAGCAGCACAGTTAACCTCTATTAAAGGCGCTTCATTCCGACTACTATGCCTATGAAGCCATCTTGCAACCAACTCTTTACCCGTACCATTGGCACCTGTAATCAGTACACGTGCATCACTGTCAGCAACCTTTTCTATAGTCTTTTTTATAGCAATTATTTTTGGAGTCTTTCCTGTTATCTCAGGTAATGTACTCCCGCTTAATCTGCGTTTGATTGGAGGGGAACTCTTTCCCTCTTTTGCACATTTTAAAACCTTCCTTAAAGCAATAAGCAACTTTGTTATATTCACTGGCCTTTCGACAATATCTTCCACACCCACCTTAATATATCTTACCACCACTCCCACATCTAAATCTGTGGGCAACATCATCATTACCGGAATATCTATGTTGTTACTGCGTTTATACTCCATAAATGCAAATCCATCCATTTCAGGAAGCGAGGAACTATAAAGAATAAGGTCATACTTCTCTTTCTCTAAACATCTCCGCACTTCGTCAGCACAACCACACGAGGTAATACTGTAACGCTCCATACTCAATAGCTCCGTTAGGCTATTACGACTTGCCTTTTGGTTCTCAACAACTAATAGTTTAACCATAGATTCCTCTTTTTTTATGTGACTTATAGTAACTAATCACCTTTTAATTTTTATAAGTCCGCTTATTTAATTATTACTGAAATTTATCTCAAAAACCATACAAAATAAAAATTTTATAACATCTTTTAATAGCATTCTAATCATAATAATCATGCATAAATCAAATAAATACAATATATTTCATATTTAATTAATTTTGCACAAATTTAGCGGTAAAAACAACACGCTCCAAATATAATAGAGTAAAATTTCACAAAATAAGTATTTATACTTAGTAGCAAGTTTTGAAATGTGGCTAAAATTGATAATAAAAGATTTTTTATTACAGATTTAGCTGTTAATTAAAAAAAATACATTAACTTTGCCGAAATTTAAATATAGGGAAATTATGTCATTTGAAACAGAAAAAATAAGTGGAGAGGGTTTAACCTTCGATGATGTGCTTTTAATACCAGCTTATTCGGAAGTACTTCCAAAAGATGTTGATATAACGTCGTATTTTTCAAGGAACATAAAATTGTATGCGCCAATAGTATCTGCGGCAATGGATACTGTAACTGAATCGAGCATGGCAATAGCATTAGCGCGTAGTGGTGGAATTGGTGTAATACATAAGAATATGTCCATAGAGGCTCAGGCTGCGGAAGTACGAAAGGTAAAGCGAGCTGAAAATGGTATGATATACGATCCTGTCACAATAACTAAGGATAAAACAGTTGGGGATGCTCTTGCTATCATGAAAGAGAATAAGATTGGTGGTATCCCTGTCGTTGAGGGTACAACTCTAATAGGTATAGTAACTAATCGAGATTTACGTTTTCAAAAAGATATGACACGTATGATAGATGATGTTATGACAAAAGATAATCTTATAACAATTCATCGATCGGAGATAGGTAATGCACCGGTTATATTATGTGAAAATAAGATAGAAAAGCTACCTGTTGTTGATGATAAAGGAAATCTTGTTGGACTGATTACATATAAAGATATAGTTAAAGTTATTAAAAACCCAGGCGCATGCAAGGATTCAAAGGGCCGATTAAGAGTTGCTGCTGGCGTGGGAGTTACCGGCGACACTTTAGAGCGAGTGGATGCGTTGTATAATGCTGGAGTGGATGCAGTGGTTATAGACACTGCTCATGGGCATTCTAAAGGGGTTGTTAATACACTAAAAAAGGTAAAAGAGCAGTATCCAGATATTGATATTGTTGTTGGAAATATAGCGACGGCAGATGCAGCAAAGATGCTTGCAGAGGCTGGAGCGGATGGGATAAAGGTTGGTATTGGGCCGGGTTCTATATGTACTACACGCATTATTGCGGGGGTTGGCGTTCCTCAATTATATGCTGTATATGAAGTTGCTAATGCGCTTAAGGGTACAGGTATTCCTGTAATTGCAGATGGAGGTATTCGTTACACAGGCGACCTTGTAAAGGCTATAGCTGCAGGTGCAGATTCTGTTATGGCGGGCTCTATGTTTGCAGGTGTAGAGGAGTCGCCTGGGGAGACTATTATATATGAGGGTCGTAAGTTCAAAACATATCGTGGCATGGGCTCTCTTGAAGCGATGCAGAAAGGCTCTAAAGATAGATATTTCCAAGGGGACGAGGACGATGTAAAAAAATTAGTTCCAGAGGGTATTGCTGCTCGTGTTCCTTACAAAGGAACTCTTAGCGAGGTAGTATATCAATTAGTTGGGGGGCTTAGAGCAGGCATGGGTTATTGTGGCGCTGCCAATATTGAGGAGCTAAAAGGAGCGCAATTTATTAGAATAACGTCATCCGGAATACTTGAAAGTCATCCTCATGATGTTACAATCACACGAGAGGCGCCAAACTATAGTCGTTAATAAATCCATTTACAAAGGAATTACCACTAACGAATGAAGACGATTTGCGAAACTCGGTTTTGAGAATCACCCGTAACGAACGATAGAAGGCTGTCTCGAATTAGTTCGAGACGGTCTCTTTTATTAAGAGCAATTCGCGAAACTCTGTTTTGTGAATTGTCCTTTTAGCTAAAACAAAGGGTAATCAACAACTATTATCACGTTGTAACTAATTGAATTACAGCTCTAACATAGTTTTGTGAATACCCGATGTACGTGAGTATTTATGCGATTCAGGAAGTGACAAAAATGCTTTTGAAACAAATTCTTTTTTTGCATATTAGATTTATACTAAAATCAAAGCAACTTTATTTTTTTGCTACTATTGATAATTCCGATAGTGGCTTTGCTTTGATTAATTTTGATAATATAATCTCAAAGCCCCCATCTGTTATAGCCTTAGTTAGTTCTTCACAATTACATTTATTATTGAATGGAAGTCCTAATAGCTTTAAAAGTTTCACTCTAAATTGCGGTCTATCTTCATCATGAATAAAGGTTGGTGCAAATAACAGAGCATCCCTTTTTAAAACTCTATGAATCTCCTTTAGCACCTTTTCAGCGTTGGGGATAATATGTAAGGCATTGGCAATTAAAACGGCATCAAAACTTTCTGTTTCGTAGCTCAAATTTGTGGCATCATCAACTTTATATATAACATTATTCAGTTTATGAAATGATGCGCGCTTAATCATGCCTTTAGAAACGTCCGTTGCAATCCACTCTCCGACATTATTTGATAGGATTTTGGTAAATTCACCAGTCCCACATGCAACCTCAAGTACCCTCATATTTAATCTTAGGTGAGGCGTTATCTCTTTACAGCACTCTCTATATACTCTATAATTATTTTTCATAATACATTGATAGTATGGAGATATTATATCCCAAAAACATATATTATTTTTCATATATAATTCTATATTTAATTATGCAACAAAAGTAATTATTAGTCGTTTAATAATCAATACCTATAATCTGGTATAAAATAATACTTTTTTTTAGGGATTGATTATACTGGCGAGTTAACATAACTTTGCAGTGTAATTTTAAAAAAATATAATTATGGCAAATGTAACAATTATTTATGGCTCTACAACGAGCAATACTGAGGGTGCTGCAAATGATATAGCAGCAACTCTTAGTTCACACAATGTAGCAGTAATGGATGTTGCTAAAGCATCCAAAGATGATTTTGAAGCAGCAGATGTGCTGATATTAGGTACTTCCACATGGGGTTTAGGAGATATCCAAGACGATTGGGACGCCAAACTATCTGTATTACAAGGTGCTAACTTAACAGGAAAAAAGGTAGCTATCTTTGGTCTTGGTGATTCGGCATCATATGGTGATACTTTCGTTGATGGAATAGGGATTATTTATGAAGCTGCACAAAAAACAGGTGCAACTATCATTGGATCAGTACCGACATCTGGCTACTCTCACTCTGCATCTCGCGCAGAAGTGGATGGGGAATTTGTGGGTCTTCCATTAGATGATGATGCTCCAGAGAAAAATGGAGAGAGAATCTCTTCATGGGTTACTGATATCTCTAATCAATTTTAGTTAATCAAAATTATGGAGGTATTGTGTCATCACATATATGAGTACCAGAAAGGTTTACGCCATCTGGTACTCCATACCATGAAAGGGTACGAGAGAGGGGATGCAGAAAATAAACTTAGCCGACGGAATATCGAATATCATATTGTTGAACTAACAAACGGCAATATAAATATCTTTTTTGGAAAAGAGGAGTGTGTTGATGTTGTTCGCTCGTTTGGTGATATTGCATTGACCCACCTCACAGCGGAGCAAGATTTTATATTAGGTATTATGCTGGGATATGATAGGCTTGCGCAGTGTGATAGATATTTAAAACGCAATTGCGACTCTCATTCAAAATCAATAATCCTAAATGAAGCTATTTAGGTTACTTCTGAATAGCCCTTTTTACTTCACGCTCTATCATTTTTCTTATGAGAAATATTATTGAGACATATAGGACAACTACTGTTATTATGGGAAGTATATGACTACCATTTCCAAGAGTTAATTCTAATCTCTTACCCAGCACATCAGCATATATTATTCGCGTAATAACGGCTGCAATGTAAGCTATTATAAAACTTAGTGATATACTTTTTATAGAGGTACTCATATATGGTCTTAATATTGCTCTCACCCCATAACCGAGTGTTGAAAGAGTAAAAATCTTGTCCCTACTTCTCTCTATAATGAGATATATTGTTAATAATAAAAGAGCTATAGATAGTAGTGTAATTACTGCCCCGATAATGAGAGTTGCTGTGACAATAAAGCTAACCAGGCGGCTCACACCTTCGGAATCGAATATTTTATTTTCCGGTTCATATCCTTTAGTTTTCAAGTATTGCAGTATTGACCTGCTATGTGAGGGCTCTATCTTGATAATTAATCTCTGTGCTCTTTCCCCCTCTTTGTGTGCATATGCGTGATTACCCCAATCGACAAATGATTTTGGGGCAAGTATACTATTAATACGAGATGAAAAACCAACTATTTTTCCCTTAAAATGTTTTTCTATTCCATCTCTATTCGATATTGTAATGTCAAGAAGAGCTGTTTTTACCATATCTTCGCTTAGACGAGGCAAGCCACTTGTCGGAGCGAAACCATAATTATATAGATTTAAATAGTTTCGGGGGATAATTATAGGCACAATCCCACTTGCCTTATCAAACATCCAACCCTCAGGGTTTATATCCAAGAAATCATCACTTACAGCTTCGAAAAACATATCCGTTCGATACGAAACCCCTAATGATTTCATAGTTATTCCGCCCAAGACACGGAAATTAGAAGATACAAATTCGCCAATATCAACAACGCCGGCTTCCTCTTTTAATGCTTCAATATCTCGTTTACTAAAGCCTAAACGCGAGCTATTTATTGTGCCAAGCAAATCAACTCGTTTCGTAATAATAACATAATCGCTTTCACCACTTATATTATTTAATGTATGCCTTACATCAACGTATAGGTATAGCGATACAATGATGATAATTATCCCCACAATCTGCGTCACCATAAAAAGTGCTATACGTTTTCGAGAAAGAGCACTCAAAAGTAGTTTGCTTATACTATTCATACCTATAAATTAATAATACAATTATATTTTAAAGATAACTCTTTACCAATGGAGGTAGCAATAACCCCAGCTCCACTTGATTTAAGTTCGTTTTCAA
>CAYIZU010000023.1:8736-15832 GCA_964367795.1 uncultured Rikenellaceae bacterium
AACCTTGTGTGAGGGTTCTTCGGCAATATGGCTTACTGGGTCGTCCAATACAATAAAATCAAAAGGCTGGCACAATGTACGTACCATAGCAACTCGCTGACGTTCACCAAAGGATAGTAAAGCTGTCGGAGTATTTATTTTATTACTAAGCCCTACACTATTAAGAGCATCAAGCACCCACTCGTTACTCTTATAGCCGGTTAAATTATTCTTTATTAAAATATTTTCCAATGTTGTTAGCTCCTCAAAGAGCATTAGTCCCTGAGGAAGATATGCAAGGTGATTACATCTAATTTCCGACCATCTATCATCATCCATGCTATTAACATTTGTAGTATCGAAAAATATGTTACCTGAAAAATCACGCCTACTACCCATTAAATAACTGCATAATGAAGATTTTCCCCTTCCTGAAGCAGCCTTAATGAGATAGTGGTTGCCCTTTTCAAATGTAATATCGCATCCCCAAAGAGAGGAGGCGATATTAACATCCCGAAATATATCAGGTAGACAATTATTTAGCTTTATGCTATTCATTAACTATTTAGATAATTCATTTACGATAATTTCTAAAGCATTACGCGAGCTATCTTTCATGATAATTTCAATATATCCTTTTTTCGGACTCTCGTTAATAGCCTCAATCCTGTCAATACTATTCAACAGAGGTATACCACTAAGTTCTCCTGCCGCCATTGCAACAAGAGGGTTAGATAATATCTTTGCAAT
The DNA here is from genome assembly GCA_964367795.1 of uncultured Rikenellaceae bacterium. Classification (GTDB taxonomy): domain Bacteria; phylum Bacteroidota; class Bacteroidia; order Bacteroidales; family Rikenellaceae; genus JADFUS01. The sequence goes on from CAYIZU010000023.1 coordinate 9,466, forward strand.
ATTCAGTTCCATGCCTCCGTACTTGTTTTTTAATTTTTGAGCAAAAGCGGTAGATGACATATTTGGAGTTATCTCTTTACCCGACTTGATAGCTGCTTTAACTTGTGAAGAGTTGGTAACATAGAATGTGTTGTTATATACGCCATAATAGATTGATATCAATCCTGTTGAAATAACATATTGATTATCCTCGATTTCACGACTGCTAATCAACGAGCCTAAATCTCTATTTATTATATTTAGTATATCATTATCTTTAACTTCCATGCATAAAGTTGCCTGTGATAGATTGGCATCAACCCCTAATGTTATCTCCCCATCAATTTCAGATATATAACCTAAATAACTATTGACAATTGATTTTATCACAGCAATCTCTGCCGAACCTAACTGACTCATAGAACTATAGTACTCATCATAATATGCCCTTAATGCCATACTAAGCGCATCCCCATTCTTTATGCCTCCCAACAAATATAAACCAACATTATCAGTCATAAACTTATTATATTTACCCGTTGGTTTAATGGAGTAACTCAATAACTCATCACTCATTTTTAAAATATCTACATTCATAATGGTCTTACCCTCTTCAAAGTTAATATCGGTGATGAATGTCGCAGAAATTCGTGTATCAGTGTTATCTCCATAAAGCATTTTTATATCACTTTCGCGCATCATTAACTTCTCAATAATCTCTATTGTTAGGAAGGTAAAGTTTTTATCCTCTTTAAGCATGTCTTTTACGAAAGCTGATACATTGATTGCTGCATTTGACGAGGTGATGGCAAATAAATGATTACCACCATGCGCGAATACAATACCATCTTTTGTAAAAATAGTAAAGTCTCCCTCTTTAGATTTTGTTGCGCCCTCTTTCTCGATGTCAGATATGAATTTATTTAAACTTGCTCTATCTCCTATAGAAGCGATGAGTCCTGCAACATTATTATTGGTAGCAAATGTTAAAACAGAGGATTTAGTATCCACCATTTCAAGTACCTCTTTCGCATCGTCGTCGTTCATGTAAGCAGCCAATTTATCTATGGTGGTATTGGCATCAGCAAGTAACGCCTCAATATTAAATGCCGTAACCATTATAGAGTTCGATGGTAATAGAGATACAGCTTTTGCGCCATCCTCTTTACAAGATACCGTTCCGACAAGTATCATAAGCAGTGCTATGCCTGCAAAAAAAAGTTGTTTTAGATTTTTCATAATTATATGTTTTTTAATAGGGTTTCCCATGAGGATATATTTTTATCAACCAAAGTTATCTTTACAATAAACTTACTTTGTGTCACTCCAGTAGCCTCTATTGTATCAATATTTGATAGCAGGTCAATTGTATCACTTCCTTCAAAATATTTCGATAAACCTTGCCACCTTACTATCTCGTTTACCTTAATCATTACACCCCCGTACATCTGTTTTATAATCTTACTAAATGGGTTTGCTGCATAATTTGGCGATATACCTTGACCACTCATTACCGCTTGATGGCGCGTTAGTGAGTTTGTGACATATAAAACTCCATCTTTAATACCATACATTAAAGGAATGAATCCTATAATTGTACGATAGTGCTCTTCGCTTACCTTCTGAGGTGTCAAACCATTTTTCTTTAATATATCACCTATGACAGTTAGCACACCTGAACCATTGACCTCACCACATAGAAGGAGCTCTGGAAAGAGAAAATTAAGTGACCCAGTGACCATAATATCACCTTTAAAGTATCTTAGATAACGATACATATCTACACTTTTGCTAATCTTATTACCATCAAGATATGTATTTCCATATAATTGCGCACTCATGCTACTATACTTATCGAATATCCCACTACCCTTACCTATTGCTTCAATAGGATTTAATAGGTCACACATAGAAACTATCCTTCCCTTAACAATGGATGTAGATATAAACATGGGGGTATTCCCTCCTAATGCGGTAGTAATATCTCCATCGCTCCCCAGTCTATTAATATACTGTTCAGGAATAATTCTAACGCCATTTTTCTTTCCAATGACAGATTTTAACGTTGCGTTTAGTTTTTTACTAACACCCTCTAACAGTACTATGGTACCACTATTTTGTGCAATAATAATATCATTATCAATTTGCCACACTGAATATTCACCCTCCTTATATTGAGTTATTTGGGAATTGGGAAAATATTTTCTTACATCAACAGGTTTATTAATAGATGCTATGACACCGCTAATATTTTCAGAATTAAAAATATACATACCTCCCTTAATACTATTTAGTATATCTGTATCTTTAAAGCCAAACCGGCGGGCTAAACTCGCAGGACTATTTAGCTTATTGGTATTAATACATACCACGCTCTTACTATTATACGGTAATAGTAGTTTTAAATTCTGTCCCAAAAGAGTATTGACAGAAAAAATAAATAATACTAAAAAAATAAGCTGTCTCATATTTTTTATTTTAAGTGAATCTATATCCACGCTACAAAGATAATACTTTTTGACAATGATAAAAATATATAGTGATAATTTTTATTATCATATGTACTCAAAATTGTATTTGCATCTTTGTTGCATAACAATATATATAAGGGGAGTTCTAAAAACTGCTTTTATGTGATGCGCTTTGATGGTTTAGGATTTTTGTGATTTGAAAAATCAGCCTTTAGTGGTTCTAAAGGTCGATTTTATAAACCCGTAAAAATACAAATCAACGAAGATGCAGCGCGTGAAATGAGTTTTTAGAAGTTCCCATAATATAAATAGAGAATGAAGCATCATCTTAATAGCTCCGTAAGCAATATTAAATTTGCATTAATCATCAATGCAATTTTTGTATTGGTGGAATTTGCAGGCGTCATAATTACTAATAGCGTTGCAATACTATCCGACGCCATACACGATTTAGGGGATGTATTATCATTGAGTATAGCATGGTATCTTCAAAGGAAGGCAGAACAGGAGAGTGATTATAAGTACTCATATGGCTACAAGAGGTTTTCTCTACTGGGAACAGTTTTTCTTTCGGCAATACTTATTGTTAGCTCTATTTTCGTTATCTCGGTGGCAATAAAACGTCTATTTCATCCAGAGATGGTAGATGCTGGAGGAATGATATTGATAGCAATATTTGGTGTAATAATGAATGGAGCAGCCGTATTTAGGTTAAAGAGAGGAAGTAGTTTAAATGAGAAAGCAGTATATATACACATGATGGAGGATATACTTGGCTGGGTGGCTGTTCTAATCGTAGCTGTGGTAATGAAGTTTTACAATTTACCTATTCTTGATCCTATCTTCTCAATAATAATAGCCATATGGGTTATGTTTAACGTGCATAAAAACCTTCGGGAAACTTTTAGAATACTTTTGCAAGCTGTTCCTAAAAATATTTCTATTTCAAAATTAGAAAAAGAGATATTATCTATTAAAAATGTAGTGTCGGTTCATGATATACATATATGGAGCCAAGATGGGGAGTCGCACGTCATGACAATACATGTCGTAACTAACACTAAAGCCACAGAATTGATAATGGAGCAAATATTAAATATCGTTAAGCCGCTAAAAATAGAACATATAACCGTTCAATTTGACAGTTTAGATTGTAAATCTTAAGTTTACATATATGTAGACATTACAAAAGATTAAATCCTTAGAGTGAAAATATCTTACAGGTAATTAATTGTAATATTTTAACAAATAGCCATAAGTGGTCTCGGCGAGATTCGAACTCGCATCGTCAGAACCGGAATCTGATATTCTATCCATTGAACTACGAAACCGCTACTTAGTCGGCCCTAAAAAAAGGCTGGCGAAGATTTTTGGTTTTGGCTGAGTGCATTTGGCTTTTATCTAGCTTTAGTGTAGCGGGTTTACTCCGAAGTGAGATAGAGACCAAAAGCTCCAGCCAAAGGCGAAAATATTACCAGACTTTAGCTATAAAATTGAAAAAGTTGGTAGAAAACAAAAGTCACCCCCAAAGCTAAATCTGTAAGTATCAGTTCGGGGAACCTTTTTTAAGGGGCGACTACTTAGCACTCAAATCTATCGACGCGAACGTCTCTCTCTGCGTTTATTATCGCTACGCTTAGGCGCACTCTCTCTTTTGCCGCTGCTTCCACCACTGGAACGTGAACTATCAAGGCGCTTACCTCTCTTTCGCTGATCGCTTTTTCGTTTTTCACTTCCTTTAGAGCTACTTCTACCTTCATCACTACTGCCATCTTTGCCTCTACCGCGACGTTTTTTCTCACGAGTTATCTCGGCAATAGGACGTCCCTTACTTAGGGTATTAAGTGAGCGTGTTATTTGTTCTGCGCTTTCAAAAGGTACTGTAATAAACGAGAACTCCTCCAAAACCTTAACATCATTAATCTTTGATGCTGAAAGGCCGGTTACATCTTGTACCATCTTTATTAAAGTACGAAGAGTATAACCATCTTTTGAACCAAGTGCTATAAATATACGTGCTGTACCCTTAGTGTCAACACTAAAGCCACGAATTTCATTATATGAGCTAACATCTAAATCGTTCTTGAATGACAACTTAAGAGTAGCCGCAAGAGCCGTCACAGGGTCACAATCTTTAAGAACCTCCTCTGCCATTGGAAAATATTCAACAAACAGTCCTGATTCAACACTCTCCTTTATATCGCTAAGAATATTTTGCTTTTTAGTTGTTATTATATCTGCAACTGTTGGAATCTCCTCCTTGCGTATATCTGCCTTTACCATACGCTTCATCATAAGGAATTGACGATATTCAGCATTTGAGATAAAGGTGATAGCGGTACCTTGCTTTCCAGCTCTTCCGGTACGCCCTATCCTATGAACATAAGATTCTGAATCTTGAGGTAACGAATAGTTAATAACATGTGTTAAATTATTAATATCAATACCTCGGGCGGCAACATCCGTAGCAACAAGAATGTTTATCTGTTTGCGCTTAAATTTATATAGTATCTTCTCACGCATAGCCTGCGATACGTCTCCATGTAATCCATCGGCTGCATATCCTCGCTCAATAAGCCTCTGAACAAGTTCATCAACCGCTATTTTAGTTCGACAAAAAATAATAGAATATATATCATTTTCAATATCGATAATACGAGTTAAAGCATCAAATTTATCACTTTCACGAACCTCAAAATATATCTGATCTGTAAGCTCGGTAGTTACAAAATTGCTCTCAACCTTAAGGTGCTCTGGATTATCCATAAACTTATTAGATAGAGATTTTATCTTGGGTGGCATAGTAGCAGAAAAGAGAAGTGTTCTCTTTCCTTCCGATGTATTAGATAATATCTCCTCCACATCCTCTATGAAACCCATATTAAGCATCTCATCAGCCTCATCCAAAACGACCCATTTAGCATTGGACAAATCTAACGTACCTCTACGTAGATGATCCAATATACGCCCCGGTGTCCCTACAACTATATCAATACCACTTTTAAGCCTTCTTAATTGCTCTGACATAGATGCACCACCATATATAGCTGTTATAGATGTTTTATTTGTGCGAAAAGATTGCATCTCATCTGTCACTTGAAGTGCTAATTCACGAGTAGGCACTAAAATGAGTGCTTGTACATGCCCCGCATTGGGAGTCGCTTGTTCTAATATTGGTAAACCAAATGCAGCTGTTTTACCCGTTCCTGTTTGTGCTTGACCAATTATATCTCTCTTGTTTTCAAGCAATACCGGTATTGTTAATGCCTGTATAGGTGAAGGGGTTTCAAATCCCTTTGCTCTGATGGCATCAAGAGTCTTTTCTGAAAGACCTAATACCCTAAAATTATCCAATTCGCTCATCATATATATTTAATTCAGTGCAAAGGTAGCGATATTTTTCCGTATAATAGCATAAATAACCTATTTTTTATAATCACTAATGAAAATGATGTCATACGAGTAATAATGCATAAATGTAAAAACACTGTGACGTTTATTTTGTAGTGTCTCCGACGGCTCGTTTTGGAAAACGAGACAAATACCGGTCTGGAAGACCGCCCCGCCGGCGTGAGGCGAAAAAAATATCTTCAAAAGAGTCGTAATTCTCTTTTGAGGATATTTTTTCGCCTCTGGCAGCTCGCTTTTTGCAAAAAGCGAGACCAAAAACTTTTATGTTGGATGGGTGTTGGTTGGTTATTGAGGTGTTACCTCAATATGGTACTTCTACCTGTCCCCTGTAGTATCACTTGCGGTAGTTTGTTCTAGCCGTGCCTCTTCTTTGAGGACTGCTTTGATGCCTCCATAATGACGTGATAAAAAACCACTCAAATCGTGCAAAATATAGTTGTTAGGTTCTTTCTTAGTACTGTCCGATAAAATATTTTGCGTACAAAAATTAGGGCAGATTTCCGAAT
>CAYIZU010000024.1:0-1140 GCA_964367795.1 uncultured Rikenellaceae bacterium
CCAGCTCTTTGTAATCGTGTTGGGACAACACATTTGCTTTCGGTTAGAAATTGAGAGGCTTCTCCCATGACTATATTCAATAGAATAGATGGGATTCTTACAATAAATGGAGTCTTATAGTGTAACGCTACTGTTTCTGCAAAATTTTTTGCTTTAATAGGTGTTGGTGATGTGATATTATAGATTCCTCGTAGGTTGTCATTTTCTACGATGAAATCTATCACTCTTACCAAATCAGTGATAGATACCCACGATATATAATTATATCCTGAACCAGTATAGGGTATAACATAGAAGTTTTTGCCATTTATCATTTGAGGAAATGCACCCCCTTTTTTTGAAAAGACAACACCAAAACGGGCTACTACAACACGTATTGATATATCTAAATTTTGTACTTCTCGCTCCCAACTACGACATAAGGTTGCTAAAAAAGAGCGGTTACCTGATAAATTATATTCATCATAACAATCTGCGGAGTCGTAATAGCCCACTGCGGATGGGGATATAAACAATTTTGGAGGTGATTTCATATTGTTGACAACAGATATTAATTTACGTGTAGTAAGAACACGTGATGCATATAGTATATGTTTATAACTGTCGCTCCATCTGCGATTTATAGGTGCTCCAGATAAATTTATTAGCATATCCGAATCCGTTAATGCGCTTTGCATTGCATCTGTATCGTCGTTATCAAACATTGCTCTATTAATAGTAGAAACCTCTACTCCTTTTGCTTTATAGTACTCTTTTATGTTACTTCCAATAAAGCCACTTGCACCTGCTATTGTAATCTTTTTTATCTTCATAATCAACAATATGCAAATACTATGAAAAAAATATGGCAATCTACAAAAAAATGCAAATTGCCATATTAAATAATATTAGTTATATGTCGGTAATGAAGAGTACTCTTTTGAGTAGCGCAGGTGTTGTTCTGCATATCCTTCAGTGTAATCAAGTGTTACATCAATTATATTACCCGTAGCATCCTTAACAGCTGTCATTCTCGGATTGATAAATCCATTATATGGAGGTATCTTAAGAGCCTCATTGCGTGCTAATATTTCATTATGTATCTTACTGTTTGGTTTAATACCATAATTCTCTATTAAATTACGACCTGCCTCATAATCG
>CAYIZU010000024.1:1150-15214 GCA_964367795.1 uncultured Rikenellaceae bacterium
CCCTCTGATTTAATGCGTTGTACCTCTTTCAAGAGCTCTCCAAATAGATTTCTAAGTTTTACATAGTCGTTAACAACAACATAGCTTTTACCATCTCGCTCTTTTATTTCAACAACTTTATCTTTAGCCCCCTTTTCTAATACCCACGAGGCTATTGTATGACGGTTTCTCATGTGTGCTTGTTCTATATTTTTACCAGCCTTGATACGTACTAATTGAGTCATGTAGCCATTCATTATATATTTATAATAAGCCGCTTTATAAGCCTCCATATCGGGGAAAAGACCAAGTTCCACCATCTTTTTATCTGCCATGTAGTAAAGGGCAAATAGGTCGGCACGAGCCTCCTCAATAGGTGAACCATAAGCACGAAGGGCATCGGCGTCAACACCTGGTAAAAGTTTTCCAGAGCCATGACCTAAACATTCATGCATATCAGTGTGTAGATTACCAGCTAATCTGCCATATTTCTTAATCAACTCACGCTCTTTATCGCTCCATATAAACTCTTCGGCAAAGCCACTACCTTGTGATGCCATCTCGTAAGCTCCAGCAATGTTATCTATTGTCACCGATTTTGAACCATGGTCGCGACGAATCCAGTTGGCGTTTGGTAGGTTTATACCAAGCGGTGAAGTAGGGTAGCAATCACCACCAAGCATAGCCACTGTTATAACCTTAGCGCTTACACCCTTTACCTTATCTTTTTTGAAGCGTTTATCAATAGGTGAATTATCCTCAAACCACTGCGCGTTATCACTAATCTTTTGAGTGCGCTCCGATGCCTTAAGGTTTTTAAAATTGATAACCCCTTCCCATGTTGCTTTCATTCCAAGTGGGTCTTCGTATGTCTCGGTAAAACCAAGAACGAAATCTATTTGTGATGCCACCTCCTTAGTCCATAGAACCGCATACTCATCGAACTCCTTAAGGTCGCCGGTACGGTTAAAAGATATTAATTTATCTATATATGCTCTTTGTCCATCGTTTTCAGCAACCGCTCTTGCCTTTTCTAACCAACCCACAACGCGTGTTAGAGCATCACTATATAGACCGCCTATTTTCCAAACGTTTTCAGTAATCTTACCGTCAACTTTTTCTACTCTACTATTAAGTCCATATGATATAGGTGTATTATCTTTTGGATCTTTCATCTCGGCATAGAAATTTTCAACCTCTTTTTGTGTAACGCCACGATAAAAGTTAACTGCTGAAGTTGTAACTATATCTTCTCCCGCTGCCTGATTACTCTTTTTTGGAAGTACATTAGCATCAAAGATAACAGGAGTAAGGGTTTTGATAAGGTCATCAACGCTCTCTCCTTTTGATAGAGGAAGTGTATTAGGCTCAACTGCCTTAACTGCTGCAACGAAGAAATTCTCTGAAAATTCTGGTTTAAATTTCTCCGATGAGTAGTGGTGATATATACCATTAGCAAACCATACTCTTTTTAGGTATGTTTCGAATGCTTTGAAATCGTTTGATTTGCGATCGCCTTTATAGTTGCTATACACAGCCTCTAAGGTACGACGTATAGCAAGGTTGTACACTCCATTTTGATCGAAAAGAATATCTCTACCCTCAAGAGCAGCTTGCGATAGGTAGTAAATATACTCTTTTTGTTTAGGGGTTAGATTCTCGAAATCTTCAACCTTATAACGCAGTACTTGCGCATCTGCAAACTTTTCCACTACATACTGAAAATCTTCTGCTGTGGCTGTTGCCTTTTTCTCCTCCTTCGGAGCCCCGCAAGATAGGAGTAGTGATAATGTTGCCATTGAACAAATAATTTTTTTCATCCGTTTTTCTATTAATAAATTTAAAATCTACTTGAGTTGTCGAAGCAGTGAGTACATATTTTCTCTTTCGGTAGACCAATAGATTCAACTAAGTCGTTTAAATACTGGAATTTTAATGAGGTAAGATTTAGCCCTTTACGCATCTCTTCAACCATCTTTTCATAATGCTCACTCTTCTCGTTTGAATACTTATTTAATATATCATCGGTTATATCTATTGTATTCTCTAATTGAGATATAATGCGACGAGTGTATAAATCAAATGATGAACGAGATGTTGAGAAGTTAAGATAAGAGCAAGGATAGACAAGAGGTGGACATGCTATACGTACATGCACCTCTTTTGTTCCACTTTCATAAAGTTTAGCTACATTATCTTTTAGCTGCGTTCCTCTAACAATAGAGTCATCAAGGAACACAATTTTTTTACCTTCTGTTAGCTCTTTATTAGGCAGTAACTTCATCTTTGCTATTGTATCGCGCATATCTTGATTTTGAGGCATAAAGCTACGTGGCCAAGTTGGCGTGTATTTAACAAAAGGGCGCATATATGGAATCTGTAAGCCGTTACTGTATCCTAAGGCGTGACCTATACCAGAGTCAGGTATACCTCCTACCGAGTCAACCTTTAAATCTGTATCACGCTTTGATAATGATTGCCCATTGTTATATCTTGATAGGTCAACATTAATACCCTCATAGCATGATGATGGATATCCATAGTATACCCATAGAAACGAACATATTTGCATGCACTTTTGAGGCTCGATTATCGTTGTAACACCATCGGCAGTAATGGCAACCATCTCTCCAGCTCCTAAGTCACGCACATACTCGTATCCTAAGTTATAATATGCAGAGGTCTCGAAAGATGCCACATATCCATCGCTATTTTTGCCTATGATAATAGGTGTTCTCCCCAATTTATCTCGTACCGCATATATTCGTTCATTTTTAAGCACCAAGAAACTACACGACCCTTTGACCTTCTCTTGAACAACCCTTACTCCCTCCTCTAAGGTAGGCTCACTACATAGAAGTATAGCAATAAGCTCTGTTGAGTTAATATCTGCATCTGAAAGCTCTGCAAAGTGTTTTCCATCAGCAAGCATTTCGTTTATTAGCTCCTCTTTATTGTCTATTCTACCTATTGTAACAATGGAAAATCTTCCGGATTGCGAGGTGACCGTTATGGGCTGCGATTCGGTATCAGATATAATGCCTAAACCAACCTTTGAACCCTTGAACTTTGGTAATTCATCTTCAAATTTATTTCTGAAATATCCATTTGCAAGACTGTGTATTTTTCTTTTAAATACTCCATCTTTATAAAATACCATTCCCGCACGTTTAGTGCCTAAATGTGAATGGTAATCCGTGCCGTAGAATACATCTGCAACACAATCTCTGTTTGAAACACAACCAAAAAAACCGCTCATAACTATTTCTTCTGTATTAATGATAAAAATTCTTCTCTTGTTTTTAGCGAAGTCATGAATCCTCCCGAGTACTCCGCTGTTGTAGTTGTTGAGTTTTGACTACGAACGCCTCGCATTTGCATACATGTGTGAGCAGCCTCTATAACGACTGCCACTCCTTTGGGTTTTAATACTCTCTTTATACAGTCGTGTATATCTACTGTTAGCCTCTCTTGAACTTGTAGTCGACGAGCAAAAGCCTCGACAACACGAGCTAATTTTGATAGTCCAGTTATGTAGCCATTTGGGATATATGCTATGTGTACCTTGCCATAAAAAGGCAAAAGATGATGCTCGCATAAGGAGTAAAATTCAATATCCTTAACGATTATCATCTGATTATAACCCTCCTTAAATTTAGCAGAGTTTAATATGTCGTCGGCATTAACAGCATAGCCTTGCGTTAGAAATGCCATTGCTTTAGCAGCCCGTTCAGGGGTTTTTATTAGTCCCTCACGTTCACTATCTTCGCCAATAGAGCTGATTATTGATTTATAGCAATCACTCATAACCTCTATTGCTTTATCATTATAGCTTTCCTCTTTTGAGTAGTTTATAACCTCAAAGTTTTCGTCATATTCTTTCATCCTAAAAAATTACATAATGGGTGATTAACATAGCATATGTTAATCACCCATCTAATTATTACTTTGTTGGATATATTTTAGTATAACCGTACTGTGCTTGTGCTCCTAACTCCTCTTCAATTCTTAGAAGTTGATTGTATTTTGCCATACGATCCGAGCGACTTAGTGATCCAGTTTTTATTTGTCCTGAATTCGTAGCAACAGCTATATCTGCTATTGTTGAATCCTCTGTCTCACCACTACGATGTGATGTTACGCTTGTATATCCTGCACGATGTGCCATTTCAATAGCGTCAAGGGTTTCAGTTAGCGTACCTATTTGGTTAACTTTTATTAATATTGAGTTACCACAACGCTGCTCAATACCACGCTTTAGGAAGTCAACGTTAGTAACAAAAATATCATCTCCAACCAACTGACATCTATCACCTATCTTGGCAGTTAGTTTCTCCCAACCGTCCCAGTCGTTTTCATTCATACCATCCTCTATAGAATCTATAGGGTACTTGTTAATTAACTCCTCAAGGAATGCAACTTGCTCTTCAGATGTGCGTTTTTTTCCCTCTGGACCCTCAAACTTTGAGTAGTCATATATACCATCCTTGAAGAATTCCGATGCCGCACAATCTAAACCTATTGACACGTCGCCACCATCTTCTTTACGACCAGGTTTGTACCCCGCCTTTTCAATAGCAGTAATAATAGATTCTAATGCATCTTCGGTACCATTAAGAGCTGGAGCAAAACCACCTTCATCACCAACTGCCGTGCTTAGGTTACGGTCGTGAAGAACTTTCTTAAGTGAGTGGAATACCTCTGCACCCATACGAAGAGCCTCACGGAATGTCTTAGCTCCAACTGGGCGTATCATAAACTCTTGAAACGCGATAGGGGCATCCGAGTGAGAACCTCCATTGATAATATTCATCATAGGAACAGGAAGAGTCTTAGCGTTTGTTCCACCGATATATCTATATAGTGGTAATCCAAATAAATCAGCAGCTGCATGTGCAACGGCTAACGAAACACCAAGTATAGCATTCGCACCTAAGTTACTCTTAGTTGGAGTACCATCAAGCTCAAGCATAGTGGTGTCGATATCCACTTGACCTGTTACATCCATACCAATTAGCTTAGGGGCAATGATTTTATTCACATTCTCCACTGCTTTCAATACACCTTTACCAAGATAACGTTGCTTATCACCGTCACGAAGCTCTAATGCCTCATTTTCTCCTGTTGATGCTCCCGATGGCACAGCTGCGCGTCCTTTGGCACCCGATGCCGTTACTACTTCAACCTCTAATGTAGGGTTTCCTCTTGAATCTAATATCTCACGTGCGTGAATACTGATAATGTTTGCCATTGTTATAATATTTTAATTGGTTTTTAATTTCAATAAATCCCTTTTCTTTGTTGTTGATACAAAATCTTTCAAATAGTGAGGTTCAAAGTATGCTATATCTTTGAATTCCCCATTTCTATAGCTCTCATAAGCTAATTTAACCATATTTCGTGCCGATGACTCTATATTGATATATTTAACACTTTTTACATTTAATATATCAACACATTTCTCAGCCCCATTTCCATATATGACAAAATCATGCTCCTTATACTTCGAAAAACTATTGCCATCAACAATTTCAGCCATTATTTCAGATAATGTTTCTCCATTAGCATCGAATAGCTGCGTATACACCTCCATGCGTCTTGCATCTATCATAGGTGCTAAAATCACATCTTTTATACTCTCTTTAGAACACTCCCTAATAACCCCTTCTGTTAATGCCGAAAGCGAAGAAACACCTATCAAAGGTATCTCTTCGGCATAGCATATCCCCTTAGCAAAAGATGAGCCAATACGTAGCCCCGTATAGGAGCCAGGACCCATGCTTATTGCCACGGCTACAAGATTTTTACACGTTATATTAAGTTCTGTTAATAGCTCTTCCACATATACAGCAACATTTTGCGCATGCATGCGACCTATATTGCTCTCCCTTATTGCTAACAGCTCTTCACCATTAGATATCGCTACAGAACAAACCTCCGTGCCGGTTTCAATTAAGAGCAAATACTCCATTGACTATTTATTGTTTAGGTATAAGATTAATTCTAACTTGTCTCTCAAATGCCTCTCCTAAGGTTAAAAATAACTCTGTATTAGCCACACCTTTGATGCAATTGATATTATTAAACATTATATCCAACATTTGTTCATTGTCGCGACAGAACATTTTAGCTACTAACATGTTTTTTCCTGTTAAAACCTCGCACTGTACAATTTCTGGAATGCTCTCTAATTTTTCTATAATCTCTTTAAGTCTGTTTCCCTCTAAAATTTGCATTTCAACATATGCTGAAACAGTATAGCCTAATACCTTTGGATTTATAATTAAGCGTGAACCTGTAATGACGCCTGACACCTCTAATTTCTTAACTCTTTGGTGTACTGTTACTCCTGATATGCCACATTCACGCGCTATCTCTAAAAATGGCATACGTGCATTACTGATAAGGCAATTTAAGATTTTTTGATCAATTTCATCAATATTGCTTTTAATCATAGTAAATTTTTTTTAAATATTATTGTTTCTAACTGTTTGTGCTGGTGTAAATTACCTACTGTTTTTTTATTAACAGAGCAACTAAACCAATGCAAAGATAATAAAAAAAATTAAAAAAACAAATACAATATTTTTTTTTAAACTTAACAACGCTAAAAAATTCGAGTATTGAATTGATTAGTCGCCCCTTAAAAAAGGCTGGCGAAGATTTTAGCAATAAAACTGAAAAAGCTGGTAGAAAACAAAAATCGCCCCAAAAGCTAAATCTGTGATTATCAGTTCGGTGAACCTTTTTTAAGGGGCGACTAATTATCAAAGTTTAAGACTGAAAAAACTATTTTCACGCTTTTTTAATGCATTATACATTGTACTGTAGAGTGGAGTAGTAACACCAATCTCTTTACCTCTATGTACAATATATCCGGTGATTGTCTCCAACTCCGTTACTCGTTTATCTTCAAAGTCGCGTTGCATGGATGTTGTCATATCTTTTGGGACAACTGTGAGATATTTGAGATTTCTTTGTAAGGTATCTTCACTCATAGCGTGCCCCAGTGCATTAGCGACAGCCATAAATTCTTCAATAAGAGTTATTAAGTCGTTGCGGAGAGACTCGCTAACAGCAATCTCGCCGTTGGTAACACGGTGGTATGATTGTAAAGTTGAGGAGGTTGATATACGTATGAATTTTTGCCATATACTCTCATCAATTTTTTCCTTTACGTGGATGTTGGTATATGCAGCTTTTAGAAGGTGTCCTAAGCTCTGAATTGCTCTGTTTTGCTCGTCACTATGACCACCTATATAATAAATGGTTTTATCATTAGAACTTTTTATTTCGATAACAGCTGGTGATAATATCTTACTTATGATATAAACGCATCCATCGGCTATGCACCTATCAGGTAGGTTGTTTATCAGTTTTTCACGACCATCAACACCATTCATTAATGGTATAATAACGGTTTTGGTATCTGTTATATCTTTTATCTGATTAATTATAGAATCGATAGAGTAGCTCTTAACACACACAAATAAATAGTCTAATATTGGCGACTCTTCACCATTGCTGTAAACCCCACGAGGAGTAGCTTTTATCTGTTGCTCCTTTTCGTCTGATACGAGGGTTATTCCGTTGCGTTTAAGCACTTCTGCCGTTGCTCCACGTGCATAGAGATGAATCCTAACTGCCTCACTATTCTCATAATATTTTGATAATACAGCCGCAAGGTGTCCCCCAACTCCTCCTATTCCGATAATTCCAATATTTATCATAAAATTTCCGCTTTTGCTATGCCATCTTCTGACACAGATAATATTTTAACCCTCACTATTTTACCGATACACTCTTTATTAAAAGGAACCAATACTTTTATATAGTTATCGGTATATCCATGCATGTACCCTCCTTTTTCTCGCCCTTCGATAAGAACATTGTATTGATCGCCTATTGTTGATAATGAAAAGCGATAATGAAGCTCTTTGCATAGTGCCTCCAACCTTTTTACGCGCTCTCCTTTAGTAGTTGAAGATACCTTCCCCTTAAAAGATACTGCATCAGTATTTGGTCGCTCGGAATAGGGAAATATATGGAGATATGAAGGTTTTAACTCCTCTAATAACTTATAGCACTCTTCAAATTCATCATCACCTTCGCCGGGAAATCCAACTATAACATCAATTCCAATAAAAGTTTTTGGGTTATACTTGCGGAGTTTCTCCACGCGCTCACGAAATAGATTCGTATTATACCTTCTGCGCATTAAGTGCAGAATCTTATCACTTCCCGACTGCAATGGAATATGATAGTGTGGTTGAAATCTCTTTGAATTGGCACAAAACTCCATTATTTCATCAGTTAAAAGATTGGGCTCTATCGATGAGATTCGATATCGCTCAATTCCCTCAACATTATCAAGTGCAACAATTAGTTCATAGAAATTTTCATTGCTGTTACGTCCAAAATCCCCTATGTTAACACCCGTTAAAACTATCTCTTTGACACCTTTTGATGCTATCTCTTTGGCTTCAGAGATGATATTTTCGATTGTTGTGCTACGACTCTCACCTCTTGCTAAAGGGATAGTACAATAGGCACAATGGTAACTACACCCATCCTGTACTTTTAAAAAAGAACGTGTGCGGTCGCCTATTGAGAATGCATTAAAAAAAGATGTTATCTGTTCTGTTTCACAGGTATGGATAACCCCTTTTCCCTTCGCCCCCATCTCCTTAATATACCTTATTAGTTCTCCTTTTTCATTGCTGCCAACAACAATATCAACACCCTCTATGGATGCTATTTCATCGGCTTTTAATTGGGCATAGCATCCCGTTACTGCCACTATCGCATTGGGATTAGAGGTTGACAGTTTACGTATTATATTACGACATTTCTTATCGGCACTCTCTGTTACCGAACAGCTATTAATGACGTATATATCTGCTTTATCCTTATGTGATACGCGTATAAAACCATTATCCTCAAATTGCCGCGCTATGGTTGAACTCTCTGAAAAGTTGAGCTTACAGCCAAGCGTATAAAATGCTACTTTTTTGATATTACTCTTCATATCTAACTATTAAAACCTCTTTTGTTGTGTTGCTAACGCGATAACGATTATCACTACGTTTACCCACAACCCATAATATATCACCACCACTATCTACAAGAATAGGAGTGGAGTACTTTTCATCTATATCTATCTTATTATCAATAAAAAAGTCACTTAACTTTTTTTTCCCTTTCATACCAAATGGTACGAAGTAATCTCCTTCCATCCAAAAGCGTAATGTAAATGGAAGGTTCACTTTTTGAGCATCAAAATAGGCTATGAAAGATGATGTGTCGAATTTATCAATAGCCTCTTTAGGCATTACTTCAAATGATAATCCATTTGTATTATTTAAATCCTTGATAACAACCTCTTTTGACTCTTTAACATTACTATTAGGTGTTAAAATTGCTAAACCGCGTCCAATACGCGCTCTATATCTAATCCCAAAGAAATCACCTCTTCCACCAGATAGATAGCAACTCTCCATATCACGTATGACAGATGAATTAAATCCTAAAGGTGAGAATATCTCATACATAGTAAAGCTTAAAGGCGAATAATTTGATAATATTGTTAATGATACCGTTATACGTCCCCTATATGTTGATATGGCTTTTCTTGCTATCTCTTCAATTTGCTTTTGTATGAATATATTTGCATCTTCAATACGCTCTATATTCGCAAGCATTGTTTTTTCAAAGTTTGCATCAATATCCTTAAAGACAGGTATCACATTATGGCGCAGTTTATTTCTCATGTATTTTACTCCGCTATTAGAGATATCTTCACGCCATTCAACACCATTACGACGAGCATATTGTTCAATTTCATCACGCGTAAAATTCATAATTGGTCGCACGATATTCTCTCTTGTGGTGGGGATTCCTATGAGTCCACGTACTCCCGTTCCTCTTATTAGATTGATAAAAAGAGTTTCTATCGTATCACCGCTATTGTGGGCAATGGCTATTTTATTATACCCTTCACTTTTAGAAATGGTATCGAACCAATCGTAGCGTAATTTGCGAGCTGTCATTTGTAGCGATTCGCCACTCATACTCATCTCTTTATATGTGTCAAAAATAACCGTATGGAATTTAACTTCATTATCGCTACAAAATCTCTCAACAAGCGCCATATCCTCATCGCTATCCTTCCCGCGAAGAGCAAAATTACAGTGAGCTACGCCTATATTATAGTTTGTAAGGGTAAAAAGCTTAAGCATCACCATTGAATCGACGCCTCCACTAACAGCAAGTAGTATTTTATCGTTAGAGGAGAAGAATTTTTGCGCTATATCTATAAACCTATCTAACATATTATTACCTCTGGAGTTAATGTCACACCATATTTATTATTAACACTATCTATTAAATTGTTTGCAAGATTTACTATATCTTCACCGCATCCGCCGCCATAGTGTACAAGTACTAAGGCCTGTTTTTCATATACCCCAACTGCTCCGCTACGATGACCACGCCATCCAGCTCTGTCAATAAGCCATGCCGCAGATAGTTTTATACCGTTACTATCAGGATATGATGGCATATCACTATATTGAGTTATGAGTGTATTATACTTTTCAACAGAAACAACTGGATTTTTAAAGAAGCTACCTCCATTACCTAAATCATCTAAGCTTGGAAGCTTACTATTTCGTAGCTCAATAATTGCGTTACGTAAGGTTAGAGCATCTATACTCTTCATATCAACATTCTCTGCTAATGCTCTATAAGATAAATTAGCGGAGAATTTTTTCTCGAGTCTAAAAATAACCGCAGTAACAACCCCCTTAAGTCCCTCTTTGAATATAGAGTTACGATAACCAAAGTGGCATCTATCATTTGATAAAAAAGAGTGTTTTTTTAATTCGATATCAAAGTATTCAACAGACTCTATTATATCTTTTGCCTCAACACCGTAAGCTCCAATATTTTGCACGGGAGAGGCTCCAACGCTACCCGGTATGCCAGAGAGGTTTTCTGCGCCATAGTATCCATTATTTATGCAATAAAGAACAAAATCATCCCATTCAACTCCGGCATCTGCTCGTAGTAGAACATAATCCTTATAATCCGCTACCAATTCAATATTTTTACCAACGGGGTGAATAATAACCCCATCGAAATCTTTAGTAAACAGAATATTACTTCCGCCACCAAGTGTTAAAAACGGTAAATTGCCTATCTCTTTGAAAATATCCGTTAACTCTTCAGGAGAGGCAAATTCAACATAACCTTTAGCCTTTACATCAAAGCCAAAGGTATTAAGTGATTTTATATTTTTTTCAATAATCATGATTATAAGCTATTTGCCACTGCCTCGGCAACTCGTTCACCATCAAGTGCCGCTGATACTATTCCACCTGCGTAGCCTGCACCCTCGCCGGCAGGGTATAAGTTTTTAATTCGCACATGATGCAATCCATCTTTATCACGCGGTATACGAACAGGAGATGATGTTCTCGATTCAACACCTAACACCATGGCATCTTTGGTTATAAACCCTCGCATTTTCTCTCCAAAATTACGAAATCCTCCCTCTAATGATTTATATATCACGCCAGGCATCCATTCCACCATATTTGATGTTGTAACGCCTGGTATATACGATGTTTCTCCGAGATTTTGTGATACCTTTCCCTTTAAAAAATCCGTTAACCGTTGAGCTGGAACTATCTGCGCACCTCCACCATTTAGGAATGATGCCTCTTCATACTCTTGCTGATACTTAAGTCCTGCTAATACGCCATATTGCGGTATTAGGTGAGCATAATCGCTCTCTCGTATCTCTGTGACAATGGCTGAATTGGCATATTTTGAGCCCCTTTTTGAGGGCGACATACCATTTACAACAGCCTCACCACCGCGTACTCCTGCTGGTACTATAAAACCTCCGGGGCACATGCAAAATGAATAGACACCTCGACCACCTATTTGTGCAACAAGAGAGTACTCTGCAGCTGGTAGGTAATCACCTCTCTCTCCTCTACTATATTGGATAGAGTCTATCAAACGTTGAGGGTGTTCAACACGCAATCCCATGGCAAAATTTTTCGCCTCTAATTCGACACCTCTATTATGTAGAACTTCATACATTTCACGCGCGGAATGACCTGTTGCTAAAATTGTAGCAGCGGCTTCAATTTTATCTCCTTTATCGGTTATTACTCCAATAATAGTTTCGTTGTTTATAATAATATCTTCAACCTTTGTGTCAAAATGAACTTCCCCGCCATAGTGTTTTATTGTATTACGAATATTTTCTATGATATTAGGTAGTTTATCTGTGCCAATATGTGGGTGAGACATATATAATATCTCTTCTTCAGCACCATGATTATATAGAGTGTGGAGAGTACGTGATACATTTCCACGTTTCTTAGAGCGAGTAAAAAGTTTTCCATCCGAGAAAGTACCTGCCCCACCTTCACCATAGCAGTAGTTTGAGTTCTCATCTATCTCGCCATTGCGATTAATGGTTGCAATATCAATCTTACGAGCATGAACATCCTTGCCACGTTCTACAATTATTGGCTTATACCCCAACTCAATAAGACGCAAAGCGGCAAAGAGCCCGGCGGGACCGCTTCCAACAATGATAACTGGCGTTGCGTTAGACACATCTCTATAATCAAAATTAAACTCTTCCACTCTTTTTTCCCCATTTAAATAGATTATAAGAGTTAAGTTTATTTTTATATCTTTTTTCCGAGCATCAATACTTTTTCGTTTCACTCGAATATCTGTTATCTCTTCAGGGGACACTCTTAGCTGCCTTGCAGCCATCAGTATGTATTGTCCTGTTTTTGCTGCTAACTCTGGAGATAGCACTAAGTTTACTTCTTTTGGCATAATATATAAGTTACGACACAAAGGTATGAATTAAAAATTAAAATGCCAAATTTTGATTTTTTTTTGTTAATGTGTCGTATTCTCAGAAATATTGATTATATTTGCAGGTTAGTATGTTGTAAATACTAAAAATATTATTTAATAATAGTTAATTGCTGGTCAAATGGAGACTACTGGGTTAAACCAAATTGTTCAAGAAGAATTAGTTGACAATGCGGTAAATGTTGCAATGGAAGAGGAGATTTCTTCTGTTGATTATTCTGAACTATCAAAGAGTGAATTGATAGAGAGATTAAGAGCTATCGTTGAAAATGACGATATCTCTAATGTTAAAGATGATGTAGAGGCTATCAAGGTGGCGTTCTATAAGCAACGCAAAGCGGAGGTAGATGCTATGCGCCGAGTTTTCGTGGAAGCAGGTGGTAACTCTGAAGAGTTTGTTGCTGATAGTGACGATATGGAGCATAACCTAAAAGAGATGATAAACATCTATCGTGAGAAGCGTAATGATGCCACTAAAGAGTTGGAGATAATACACAACAACAACTATCAGATGAAGTTGGATATTATTGAAAAACTTAAAGAGTTGATAAATAGTGAGGAGTCGATAGGTGAAACTTTTACATCTTTCCGCGAGCTGCAAAGTCGTTGGCGTGAAGTGGGTAATGTTCCAAAAGGTAACGTTAATGATATTTGGGAGACATATCATCACTATACAGAGCAGTTCTATGACTATGTAAAGATAAATAATGAGTTAAGAGATATTGATCTAAAGAAAAACTACGAAACTAAGGTGTTATTGTGCGAAAAGGCCGAGGCTCTTATCGACGAGCCGATGGTAATAACAGCTTTTCGAGAGTTACAATCACTACATGATCAGTGGCGTGAGATAGGTCCTGTTATGCAGAGTGAGAAGGAGGAGATATGGAATCGTTTCAAGGCTATTAGCTCAATTATTAACAAGCGTCATCAAGAGCATTTCGATAAGATACGTAATGAACAGATTGATAATCTAACAAAGAAGACGGAACTTTGCGAAAAAGTTGAGTATATTGTTGAAAAGGAGAAAAATAACCACAGTGATTGGGAGGCTGCTACCGTTGAAATAATAGAGTTGCAGAAAAATTGGAAAGAGATAGGTTTTGCACCTAAGAAAGATAATAATTCCATATACGAACGCTTCAGAAATGCATGTAACATATTCTTTGATA
Organism: uncultured Rikenellaceae bacterium; assembly: GCA_964367795.1. GTDB lineage: Bacteria > Bacteroidota > Bacteroidia > Bacteroidales > Rikenellaceae > JADFUS01. The sequence continues at coordinate 15,208 of CAYIZU010000024.1, forward strand.
AAAAGCA
>CAYIZU010000025.1:0-1407 GCA_964367795.1 uncultured Rikenellaceae bacterium
AAGGAGCTAAAGGATGTTGTTGCATATCTTGAGCATGCGGATTTATTGAATATTAAAAATAGTGAAGAGGTAGCTGTATTCCGTAAAGAGTATGGTATGAGCGAACCTCTAAATATGCTATTATTTGGAAATATCGACCTCTCATTTGTTAACCAGGTCGTTGAGTTATATAAACAAGAAGATATTGGTTCATCGCTTATACCTATAAAGGGTATTAGTAGGGCTATGGTCACAAAGCTGCGAGGACTACGTATATATGATATACCAACCCTACTTGTCAAAGGGAAAAATAGTAGTGGACGTGAGACGATAGCTAAATTCTTAGGTATAAATGTTAAGATGGTTAACTCGTGGGTTAAACAGGCGGACTTATGGCGAGTACCGGGAATAACACCAAACGTGGCATATCTATTAGTTCAGATAGGTGTTAGGTGCGTTGAAGATTTAGCAAAGGTTGATAGTGAAAAAGCATATCCTTTGATGGAGCGCATATGTATGGTGCAGCCAGATTTCACAAATCTACCAAAGGTTGTATTTGATAACATAGTCAACTCCGCAAAGATGATTGCCCTATTTTCAAATGTAGAGGGTAGCAATGGCAATAAAAATCTATCACTATCTGTTGAATTTATCGACGAAACGGAGCCAACCTATCTATATAGTGTAAAGAAAGAGAAGAAGCCAGATAGTATGCTTAACAAATATGAGTTTGGCGGATCGGTTATTGCCATGGGATTAAGTAGTTTGGATAAGGTGAGCCCTACCCTACCACTTCCTTCTGTTGTTACGGGGGAGGTTCTTAGACGTAAACATAATCAAACTGTTAAAGATTTAGAGGCGTTCCCTAATATTAAAGTTGAGATTAAGGGTATCTCTAACTCTGCTATTGATAATAGTGATAACACTAAACAGATAATGGGATATTGTGATTCGGAGGGTAAATTTGCTATCTCTCTGCCTGAAAAATACAATATTCAAGATATAATAACAATAACTGTATCAGAAGGAGTCTTTAAGCAGACCTATAATAAAAGTGCAATAGATTTCATAAACGGAGTAAAGGAGCAACGTATCATTGAATATGTCAACAACCGAAATAGTTTGGCTGTATCAACAAGAGAAAAAGAGTTGATGCGTAAACGTCTGACTGAAGAGGATGAGGCACGTACTAAGGATTCTCTACCTGCTAAAAATAGTAAGAGCATATATGATTTAGAGAACTATATCAAAAAATTGAATAGCGAGATAGAGCTAGTCGACGAGAAGATACGTGAAGCCGATAGTGAGACAACACAGCTTAGTGTATACACAATAGGTGATGAAGTTTTCATTACCTTCATCGAAAATGCAGGTTTTATATCTGATATGGGTAGTTTCGTTGTCATTGACGAAGTATTTAGAGGTTTA
>CAYIZU010000025.1:1417-3501 GCA_964367795.1 uncultured Rikenellaceae bacterium
GTTAAACTTATGGGGAACGATGAGAAAGCCATCCACCTGTCAACCGACACATCTCCATCACAAACATTTAACTATAATATATTACACCGACTAATAGAGCCATCAGTGGGTTCAAGTTCTCGTAAAGAGCTAGAAGAACCTGTAAACATCACAAGTTTCAAAGATAGTGTATCAACAAATCCATCAAATGTGGCAAAGATGACCACCTTAGGGATGGGTTATAACCTGAATATGACTCAAGCATGGGTTCCCGATGGTTTCACCTTGGGTACATTATTATACTCAGCAGTATTGGCTCCAGGTGAGGAGCAGCGATTAATTGTACGAGAGAATAATCAAACTTACGATATATACGACCAAGCTACGGGTGAAGACTATACCTCTGAAAACTATGGCTTTACAGGTACGGATCAACTATCAGCTGCCTTTCGCTACGGGGTAGATCAAACAATGGATGCAGGTAGCTCATATAATTATAATGCAAAAACAAGTAGCTTTGGTTTATCGCTTGGTTTGGGCGTAACGGCATCAATACCAGCCCAAGGTGCTATGGTTGGAGTTGGTTCGGGAGTAGGTTTTTCATGGGGTAAAGCTTCTGCAAGTGGTAATGGCTCATCAAATGCGTATCAGAATAATAGTCATAAAGAATCCTCGAATTTAGCCCAGGCACTGCAAAATAATATAAGATCTGCCTCTGAAAGAATGGCACAAGCATCGCGTATTAGTGTACGTTCGGCTACCAGTACCGATGGGGACGCTGTTTCAACAAAAATAATAGCTAACCATAACCACTCGCACACCATGACTGTGCAATACTGGGAGGTTATGCGCAGATATCGCATGGAGACATGCATTGATAATATAGAACTTGTACTATTTGTCCCTCTTGATTTGATTAATTTCCTCAATGGTGAGAAACTACTCCTTGACAGAGACTCGCAAAAGCAATTCAATCAAGATTCATTTGCAACACGCTATGAAACGGTTCTAAGACATTATGATGATTTATATCCACATTTACCGTATAAGTATAAGAGTGGATTGAACCTAATAAAACGATTTAGCGCTTATCCAAACTGGAAGATTGAGCCGTTTGATATTGAGACAAAATATGCAACTCTAACATTTAATTGCTCGTTATTAGATTTCGATGATTTAGCGGTATCACTTGTTTTAAAAAATGGAAAAGTTATTGTTGGTGATACAAATTACGATAGAATACCGATAAATAAGGAGCTAAAAACGAAACGAGAACTTATTAATCACATAAAGCAACGTAGGAATTATAGGGTGTCAAAATTTGATAGGGATACTCTATACATAGTGACTGTCGACTTCGATATTCCTTCTGGCATCTCAACTGATGAAATGGCTTATTTTCGCTTCGACTATCAATGCGAGGATTATGAATATACGCTACATAAAGATGATTCAGAACTGAATGAACACGAGAAAGAGGCTCTTACTAATCTTAATGATAATATCTATAAGCTTGTAAAAGATACCACTAATATTGGTGGAGACTATGAAAGAATCAGTCACTATCTAAATCAATTACCTGAAGCATATAGACGCCCGCAGGTTTATCTAACGGAGCGTGAGATAATGGCGTGTGGTGCACCTGCCGTGACCAATATGGAGTTTACTATTTCCAACGACGAATTTACTATTTCAATGACATCTCAATATTTGAAACACAATAGTAGAGCTTATATTTCAACAAATTGTAGGACAATGAAATATTCGCAATTCCAGACTATGGAGGAGACTTTCCAACATATTGCATGCTCTGCTCTTCGCTATTCACAAGTCATATGGGCATCTTTAAGTAGTGATGAATTGGCTTTAATGTTAGATGAGTATAATCTAAATATGGATTTTAGTACAATTTCTGACAGTATGAAAAATGATGAGGATATGAATATCCCTCTACTGAATTGTGTTAATATTCATAAGTCACTTGGATTTTATGGTAACTGTATATTACTGCCATTCACATACCCTCAAGAGTTAGCGGAGAAGTTGGGTAAAACCGCAATAGAGATTCAAAACTCTCTGTATAGATACCATGCAAACTCATTCAG
>CAYIZU010000025.1:3511-9718 GCA_964367795.1 uncultured Rikenellaceae bacterium
ACTGACGGTATGGTTGGTGAAGCTGTATTAGGTGAAACTAATGTGAGCGAATTAATAGATATTACTCGATTCTGGAACTGGAAGGATTCACCAATAGATAGTATGAGCCTTGACTCAACATATATTCACAACTACGACTACTTAAAAGATAAATCGACAAAGAGTATAGAGGCACTGAATGTGGAGAGTGCAACAGCTCCTAAATATAGCAATAATAGTGCGGATGTGCTTTCAGCTCTATTGGGTAAGCAGGCGCCTAATTTTAATGATATTACTGGATTAAACCAACTAAAGGATGTTCTGAACTTAGGTACTGCATCAGCTGCTACTGGACGAGATAAGGCTGTGGATAAGGCAACAGAGATGGGCTCTAAAGCAATGGATGCGGCTACAACTATTGCAACTACAATGGCAAAAGAGAAGAAAGAAGAGCCTGATGCGGCAAATGATGAGGCATCAACTGATGATACTCCAGCAACACCAAATGCGGCACCGAACGCAACACCGGAACCTGCACCAGATGCGGCGCCAAATGCAACACCAGATGCAACACCGGAGCCTGCACCAGATGCGGCGCCAAATGCAACACCAGATGCAACACCGGAGCCAGCACCAGATGCAAAAGCCCAAGCCGACAAAAAAAAGAGAGCGGGTAAAGGAGGTCAAGGGAAAAAAGCCGCCAACACGCCCCCAGCAAACAACCAAACAACTCCAGATGAAAACACAACCGCACCAAAAGCAGATAAGAAGCAACCAGTAGATGGCGATAAAAAGACTGCTGCTGGCGATAAAAAACAAGCTGCCGGTGATAAAAAGCCAGCTGCACCAGCAGGGTTTCAAGGTATGATAGATAATGTCATACAAGATGCAGCTAAAGATGTTGTAAGTGATAACTAATATTAAATAAGTAATTAATTTATAAATAAAGAGATTATGGCAAGAGATGATAATAAGGCAAGAAAGCCTAAAGCAGAAAATGAAAATGTAAACTTCACTCCCGAAGAAGAATCGGTAAATCCAATGCCAGATGTTGTTGTAAAAAAAACTAAGCCGGCTACTGATACTCCAGCTGCAGCTCCAATTGCGTACAATGCACCAAAAGCGTCGAATGAGGATTTATTAGGGACTTTGATAAATATATTAAAACAAGAGAACTCCGAGGAGATACAAGAGATAAGGAAAGCAATCCTTAGGAGTGTCTTAACTGAAAACGAGATACAACGATCTCGCATAGTTGCGCCGTTAAACATCACTGAAGTGGGCGGTTATATTAATTTGCTTACAAAGCTTAGACAAGAGGCTATGGTCGAACAGATGCTTGCCTCGGTGTTAGGCTTACCTATGAGACGCTAAAAAGGTTGTCATCGGTTTAACGTATACCAAAGCTGGCACAAGTCAGGAGAGGGTGAAATGGGTCCCGAGTAGGCAGGGAGAGTACGAAAAGTTTTAAAGTGCTTATAGCCCGGGTGACATAAAGAAAGTGCACCTGAGGTCAATTAAGGATAATGATTCAATTTGTGGTCAATGATTGTCGGGAACGCGAAAGCGAAAGGGAGTTCAAAGGCGATACCATAAGTTCTATTTCATACATGCGATTTAAACACACGCCAACGAAAGAGGAGGTGCTGCAAGGAAGGGGCTATCACATAGGAGGAAATTATGTGGTACGTCGTGGGTTGAATCCCCACCAGTGTCATGAACCTAAAATATTGGTTACGAAGGAGACGGGTTAACAGGCGAATTAACGGTTCACAATGGAAAATGTACTCTTATGTTAGTGTAATTTTTTTATCGTCGAGCAAAGATAATCAGGAGTGAGGCTACGGCTGAACTTTAAATATCTGGTCGAGCTCTTAAGTGTTATTAACGGACTTGCAGTGAAATTTATTTTCACGTAGTATTGACAAACCCGAAAACATTAGGATAACGTGAGAGGCGCAACTTCTGCGAGATTTACTTATTGATGTGCGAAAGTGATTTTTCTTTTCAGATAAAATTACTTACGCACATCTCTTTTAATGGCTAATACCGCGGAGGCAATTATTACAAATATTCCGATATATCCCATCGCTGTTATGCTCTCGCCGAAAATCGAAATGCCAACAATAACGGCAACAAGGGGTTCCAATGAGCCTAAAATTGAGGTTACAGTTGAACCTATCCTATTAACAGCAAGAATGAGTGTTAAATTTGAAATTACTGTACATATTATAGCAAGCAATGATAAATTAATAATAATCTCGGTGTCAACCAGCGGTAAAATACTATTGGTTGCGACCCCATAACCCATTACAGTCAATGTGCCAGTTAAAAGCACATAGAAAGTTAAAACAATTGGGGAAATATGCTTAACACCTATCCTATTGGCTCCAACAATATAAATACCATATGTCACAACCGATATCAAAACATATAATACACCAAGTATAGAATCAATATTTGATATATCACCACCTTTAACTGTCATCATTGCAACCCCAATTATAGCCATTAAAGCTGATAATATCACCTTATAAGAAAAATTTTCTCTAAAAATAGTGGTCATTATAAGCATCACCACTACAGGATATAAGTAGTGCATTGCAGTATATATTCCACTATCGTTAGGTGTGGTTGTATAGGCAAAAAGTAAGAAAAGAGAGGTTGCAGAGTAAAAGATACCCAATAAAAAAATCTTTGGAATATCGCCTCTTGTCAATTTAAATTTCTCTCCTCTTAATAGTGCTAAGATTCCTATCCCTACGGTAGCAAAAAGCAATCTATACAGCAATATAGAGATAATATTAAGAAGTCCACTCTTTATTATAGGTATCGTGAATAAGGTAATCAGCCCAAAAGTTGCCGATGACACAAGCGCATATATTACTCCTCTCTTATCCATTAAATAACACCTATAAGATGGTACAAGATTCTTTTTTTAAAAAGTCAACTAAACAACCATTACTTTATCGTTTGTGTTATCCTCATTGCACAGAAATCAGGTCCACACATAGAGCAAAAATCGCTATCATCACCTTGGCTTTTCATCATATTAACGTGATATTCCTCGGCCGTCTCGGGGTCAAGTGATAGATTAAACTGATCTTTCCAGTTAAAAGCGTAGCGAGCAATACTCATACGTAAATCTCTATATTTTGCACCGGGGTGACCTTTTGCGATATCTGCAGCATGTGCAGCTAATTTATATGTTATTATACCCTCTCGAACATCATCCTTATTGGGCAGTGCAAGGTGCTCCTTACGTGTCACATAGCAAAGCATAGCCGTGCCAAACCATCCTATCATTGCAGCTCCTATCGCAGAAGTTATATGATCATATCCAGGTGCAATATCTGTAACAAGTGGTCCAAGAGTATAAAAAGGTGCGCCTTTACAATACTCTAGTTGCTTATCCATATTCTCCTTTATAAGATGCATTGGTACATGTCCGGGTCCTTCAATGATAACCTGAACATCATGCTTCCAAGCCAATTCAGTTAACTCGCCTAAAGTCTTAAGCTCTCCTAACTGGGCCGTATCATTTGCATCAGCAATTGAACCAGGGCGCAGACCATCACCTAACGAGAAAGCAACATCGTATCTCTTCAATAATAGGCATATATCCTCGAAATGTGTATATAAGAAATTCTCTTTATTATTATGGTTCATCCACTTAGCCATTATCGAACCACCTCTACTAACAATGCCCGTTACACGATTAAGTGCGTGTGGAATATGTTCACGCAATATACCTGCATGAATAGTAAAATAATCTACCCCCTGCTCACACTGTTCAACAAGTGTTTCATGGAAGACCTCCCAAGATAAATCCTCAACGCGACCATTAACCTTCTCTAATGCTTGGTACATAGGTACCGTACCAATTGGAACTGGGGTATTGCGTATTATTGCCTCTCTCGTTTCATGTATCTTCTCGCCAGTAGATAAATCCATAACAGTATCGGCACCCCATTTAACCGACCACATAGCCTTTTCAAGCTCTTCCTCTATCGACGACCCCAACGCAGAATTTCCTATATTAGAATTTATCTTAACCAAGAATTTAGAACCAATAATCATAGGTTCACTCTCTGGATGCTTAGTAGATGCAGGGATTATTGCACGTCCCTCTGCTATCTCTTTACGTACCATCTCTGGTGTTATCACCTCACCCCCAAGCACAGCCTCGGATAAACCTTGATTCTCGCGTATAGCAACGTACTCCATCTCCTCAGTGATAATTCCATTACGAGCATACCATAACTGTGTCTTATCCTCGCCATACTCCTTACGCCTACGCTCTATCCATGTAGCGCGTAGTTTAGGTAGTCCTTCAAAAATATCAACTTTGTAGTTTTCATCGGTGTAAGCACCTGTTGTATCATAAAGGGTTATAGCATTATCTCCAGCAAGAGCCACTTCTCGCATACCCACCTCTATATTGTGTATCTCTCCTCTTTTGTAAACCTTGCGAGCTCCATATCTCGCAATGTTAAATAGTTCTTTCTCCATATTATAAATTATAGTTTATTAGGAGTACAAAATAAGACACACCTCCCTACGATGGAATTAACCATATCAGGTTCAATGGGTATAATCTCAGCCGTTTTAATTAGCAAACCGCACCCCCGTTTTGTTGAGTGCAAAGATAACTATTTTTTTATTGTCTGCAAAGAAATGGCATTGAAAAGTACTATTATTTTAAGGCACAAAAACTCTTAGCAAATAATAAATCCTCTTCAGTGGTTATTTTAATATTTATCCTATCTCCATCCGTTGTTGTAATAGAATATCCACATCTCTCTACTACCGATGCATCATCGGTAAAACCAATATCAAAAGGCAAACTATACGCCATATCTATAACGTCGCGATGAAAACCTTGTGGCGTTTGAACCGCAACGAATTTTTTCCTGTCAGCCATACAAGTGACTCCATCGGCTCCAACTATTTCTCGTATCGAGTCGACAAGTGGCACAACGGGTATTACCGCAACACTTTCTCTAAGTTCGCACACTACCCTATCAATTAGTTCTTTAGTTACTAAAGGGCGAACTCCATCATGTATCAAGACAATCTTACTGTCTGCACTAACACTACGCACCCCATTTTGCACAGAATGGAAACGCTCGTCGCCTCCCTCAACAACCTTATGAGCTATATTAAATTCATGATTTAAACACTCCTTACTCCAATAATCAATATACACTGGATTCAGAACAAGTATCAACTCGGCATCAGGTAGTGCATTATGAATAGCCTCTATCGTATCAAAAAGCAGAGGGCGTGAAGAAAACGAAAGGAATTGCTTGGGTAGTTCACTACCCATACGCAATCCCTTTCCTGCCGCAACGATAATAACTGATATCTTATTTAACATCAACTATCGTTGTCCAGTTATATTTATCTTCGGTTCTACCGTACTGTATATCACGATAAGCAGTCATTAGCTTATCACACCATGAATCTTTTACCTCGTCAAATACATACTTAACACCTTTCTCAACATCATGAATAGATGCAATCTGAGAAAGCACCGCAGCAGTACCACAAGCCGCCGCCTCTTCAAAGGTAGATACCTCTTCAATAGCAACTTTACGGCGCTCAACCGTCAATCCCATATCTAACGCTAACTGCATTAATGTCTTGTTTGTTATAGATGGAAGAATAGAACTTGATTCTGGCGTTATATATGTGTTATCTTTTATTGCAAAGAAATTTGCAGCTCCACACTCGTCAATATAGCACTTTTCGCGCGGATCAAGATATATTACTGCATTATATCCATCATTATGCGATACAACCGTTGATTTCATGCTCGAAGCATAGTTACCACCAGCCTTAACATGTCCCGTTCCATTAGCTCCTGAACGGTCGAATTGACGATATACAACAGTATCGATACGTCCATTGAAATATGCTCCAACTGGAGTAACAAATACAATTAAAGTATATTCATCGGTTGGCCTTACACCCACCTGAGCACCTGTTCCAATAAGTACAGGGCGAATATATAACGAACCACCAGTTCCATAAGGAGGAATATATTCAGCATTAAGTTCAACAGCCTTCAAAACAGCCGCAGAAAAAAGCTCCACAGGAGGCTGCGCCATCTCAAGATAATCTGCCGAATCAATCATACGTTTAGCATTATCCTCAAGACGGAAAACACGAACCTTACCATCTTCTCCACGAAAAGCTTTAAGACCTTCGAAAGCCTCTTGGCCA
>CAYIZU010000025.1:9728-15191 GCA_964367795.1 uncultured Rikenellaceae bacterium
CATAGTGTAGGCATGATGCAGCAATATGCATATTAATATACTCACTTGATGAAACCTCAAGCTCTCCCCAGCTACCATTACGGTAAACACATCTTACATTGTACGGAGTTTTATGGTATGCAAAACCCAATTTACTCCATTCTAAATTCACACTCATATTAAATTAGTTTATTTCTTCACTTATATTTTTTAAGTAAATATTCCGGCACAAAAATAGATATTTTTTTTTAATATCAATAATGTTTCAGAAAATATTTACGCAATAACCACCATCGGTTGATTAAACCCAACAGCATCGCCCACCTCTACAAGTATTTGGACAACCTCACCATCATTTTCTGTATATATAGAGTTCTCCATCTTCATTGCATCTAACACGATAACAGCGTCACCAACAGCCACCTTATCACCAACCTTAACTGGCACTTCAAATATTCTCCCCGGCATAGGAGCTTCAACCACATAACCGCTCATTATCTCCACCTTGTTCTCCTCAACAACCTCTTCAGGTGCCTCAACTACTGCGGTAGCAGCAAGAGCAGCTTTTACCCTCTCCGCCTTCATACCGCGCAAGAAACCTCCAGCAACAGCAGGGAATAATTCAAGAAGTAACTCCTCTTTCTCATTCTCCGCTAAACGAATATCTGTTCCATCAATATAAGGATTCTCTTGACGTACATTTTTAGATGTATCATAAGGTGTCTCCTCTCTCACACCCGTCACCTTAAAGCGAAACTCCGGATCTATTGGTGTTGGAGTCTTTCCATACTCCCCCTTAACGAGACCAACAAACTGATTAGACACATTAGCATACATATCCTTCCCGTTAGCTTTAGATATTGCACAGTTAACAGCCTGCGCTCCAACTATCTGACTGGTAGGTGTCACAAGTGGAGGCAAACCAGCCGACAACCTAACCTCCGGAATAAGAGCCATAGCACTATCAAGTATGTGTTCCGACTTTAACGCCTTAAGTTGTGCAACCATATTAGTGTACATACCACCCGGTATCTGTGCCTTTTTAACCATCTCATCCGGACCCGGAAAACCAAAGTAATTCTCTATCTTACGACACAATTCATTTGTCGCCTCGTAGTCCTTATTCTTAGCAGCTTCAATAGCCTTATCAAACCACATATCAACCTCCGCATTAAGAGTATCAGTCAATGGATTAAACGAATTAGGGAACATTCTAACTGCATCATATTCCGCAAGTTCCTTACGTATCTCATTGAGCATTATGTTAATCTTAGCTACCGCCTCCATATTAACATCCATCTCAATACCCATCTTCTTGGTTATTATGTATATCAGCTCAATAGCAGGCGCAGCAGGACCACCTGCAAAATTCCAAATATTGGCATCAACAATATCTACCCCATTAACAATGGCTGTTAATACCGATGACAAACCATAGCCCGGCGTTGAGTGAGTATGAAAGTCAACCGGTATTTTCAAATTAGACTTAAATAGAGATATAAGCTCTGCTATCTTAGCAGGCGGTATCAATCCGCTCATATCCTTGATAGTCACCATATCGGCACCTAACCGCTCCATCTCTAAAGCTTTACCTAAGAAATATTCATTTGTAAAAATAGGCTGTGGATTCTTCTTCCCCATCAACTTTTGCATAAATGAAAGTTTTGGATATACTGGATCAGTTGTGTAACACACAGCACAGTCGGCAATACCGCCATATTTCTTAACATATTTAATTGTCGACTTTACATTTTCCACGTCGTTAAGGGCATCAAAGATACGCATTATCCCCAATCCGCTATCAATAGCATTCCTACAGAACCCTTCAATAATATCGTCAGTATATGGAGCATAACCAAAGAGGTTCCTTCCTCGCGATAAGGCAGTTAGCTTCGAAACATCACCTATTACAGCTTTAATAGACTCCAAACGTGTCCACGGATTTTCGTTAAGATAACGCATTACTGAATCTGGCACAGCTCCACCCCATACCTCCATAGCATAGAAATTAGCATCTTTATAATATGGTAAAACCCTATTAATCTGCTCTTGCGACATACGTGTTGCAAACGATGATTGCTGACCATCACGCAACGTCAAATCTCTAATTAGTAATTTCCTTCCCATAATCTATTTATTTTATTTATAACTTCTTTCATTCACAATACCATAAGGCATAATTCTGACAAAAATAATGAAAAAAAATGACATGACAAATTTTTAATTATTATTCATCTATTTTTAAGGTAAAAGCAATATGTTAATAAGGTAAATTAAAGCCGAGTTGGCAATACTCTACTATATATTTATAGAGAAAACAATAGAGCGTTAAAAAAAATTAAAAAAAATAAAATTTAATAAAATATTTTGCACATATAAAAAATATTCGTATCTTGTGGCGCGATAAATTCAAAAAAACTAAAGTTATAACAAATTAAAACTTAAAAGATTTATGTTTAATGCTATTTTTCAAATACCGGAGATAAAGAATGAGCCGGTAAGAAGTTACGCTCCGGGAAGCCCTGAAAGAGCGTCATTGAAACGCAAACTTGAGGAGATGAGAGGCGTAGAGGTTGATTTACCTATGATAATAGGTGGAGAAGAGGTAAGAAGTGGTAAGAGATATGAGATACGCCCACCTCACGACACAGCGCATCTATTAGGATATTACCATCAAGGGGATAAAAGTCATATACAAGCTGCTATAGATGCTGCTCTTAAAGCTAAACCAGCTTGGGAGGCAATGAATTGGGAGGCTCGCGCTGCTATTTTCTTGAAAGCAGCAGACCTTATTGCAGGCCCTTATCGTGATAAAATAAACGCTGCTACGATGTTAGGACAGTCGAAAAATGCTTTTCAAGCAGAGATAGATGCAGCATGTGAATTAGCTGATTTCTATCGTTATAATGTACGTAACATGGTTGACATATATAAAATGCAACCTGCATCGTCTCCGGGTATATGGAACAAAACATCGTGGAGGCCACTTGAGGGATTTGTATTTGCACTAACACCATTTAATTTTACAGCCATTTCAGGTAACCTACCGGGAGCTCCTGCTCTTATGGGTAACGTGTGTGTGTGGAAACCATCTAAAACAGCAACCTACTCTGCATCTGTTATCATGGAGATACTTAAAGAGGCTGGCTTACCAGATGGTGTGATTAACCTTGTATTCTGTTCTGGTCCAGATGCGTCCGATGTGATATTTAGTAGCAAGCATTTTGCAGGCATTCACTTCACTGGCTCAACAGGCGTATTTAACGATATATGGAAAACTATTGTCAATAACATTGATAACTATATATCTTATCCTCGTATTGTTGGCGAGACAGGAGGTAAGGATTATATCTTTGCGGCACCATCAGCTCCTGCTAAAGAGGTAGCGACAGCTATCACGCGCGGAGCTTTCGAATACCAAGGACAGAAATGTTCAGCAGCATCACGCGCCTATATCCCTTCGAATATATGGGAAGAGGTTAAAAACTACGTAGCAGCTGATTTAGCAGCTATAAAGATGGGACCAGTTGAGGATTTCACCAATTTTGTTAATGCAGTTATCGATGAATCTGCATATAAAAAATTAAAATCAGCTATCGACGCAGCTAACGCTTCAGATGAGGCAGAGGTGGTATTGGGAGGTCAGTGTGATATGAGTAAAGGTTACTATATTGCGCCAACTGTTATTCAAACAACAAATCCAAGATATATCACAATGCAAGAGGAGCTTTTTGGTCCAATAATCACAATATATGTGTACGAACCAGAGAATATGGAGCAAACATTAGACTTACTTGACGAAGGTTCCGTTTATGCACTTACAGGTGCTATATTCTCAGCTCATAGAGATGAGATAGAGCGTTTATCTTATCGTCTACGCAACACAGCTGGGAATTTCTATGTTAATGATAAACCAACAGGAGCAGTAGTAGACCAACAGCCTTTTGGTGGTGCTCGTGCTTCAGGAACAAACGACAAAGCAGGTTCAGCTTTAAACCTACTAAGATGGACTTCTCCTCAAACAATAAAGGAGACTTTCGTTCCTGCTACAGATTATATGTATCCTAACTTCTTACCGGAGTTATAGTAGTAATTTTTGGGCTGTCTATTAGTTTTTAAGGGCAGCCCTAATTTTTAAAGTGATTAATATGTTAGATTTTACAAATACGGAGGTTGCTTTTAGGGCTAAAAGCAACGGTGAGCTTAGAAGTACTAAATTTCTCTTCAAGATAATGAAGAGCAACTCTTTAGTAAAGACAGGTAAATGTTTAGCAAATTTTGCCATGGCGATACATTTCCCAATTGGTTGGGCAGTAAAGCCAACAATATATCGTCATTTTGTAGGAGGAGAGACGCTTGAAAAATGCTCTCACCGTGTATCTGAACTTCAAAAATATGGTGTTGAATCCATATTAGACTATTCAGCAGAGGGTGCAGAGGGCGATTTCTATATAAATAGGACGTTTAATGAAACAATGCGTTCTATCGAGTTTGCCGCAACAAATAGAAGCATTGCGTATGCAGTATTTAAGCCTACAGCAATAACAAAAGTTAAGGTTTTAGATAAAGTATCAAGTGGTAAAGAGCTTACAGAGGATGAACAGAAGGAGTTCGATGCATTTTGTGACAGAATGGATAAATTAGCTGCTACGGCACATAAGAGCGGAGTTAGGTTATTGGTCGATGCAGAACACTATTCATCGCAACAGGCTATCGATGATGTTACAAACGCCTTAATGCCTAAATACAACAAAGAGCGAGCTATTGTATTTAACACCCTTCAGATGTATCGCCATGATAGATATAAGCACCTTATTGAGGAGCATCAAAAGGCTACCGATGGGGGTTATTTCTATGGGGTTAAATTCGTTAGGGGTGCGTATATGGATGATGAACGTGCTAAAGCAAAAGCGGGCGGATACGAAGACCCTATCTGCGTAGATAAACAAGCAACAGATGATAACTACGACGCTGGTATGCTATACTGCGTTGAACATATTGACAATATTGAGATGTTTAGCGGTACCCATAATGAGTTAAGTAATCTAAAACTCGCCGAGGCCATAGATGCTAAAGGATTAAAACGCGATGACAATCGCATATATTTTTCCCAGTTATTTGGAATGAGTGATAATATATCGTACGCATTAGCAGCTGAAGGGTATAGAGTAACGAAATATGTACCATATGGTCCTATGAAAGAGGTGCTACCATATCTTTTCCGCCGTGCAGAAGAGAACACTATGGTTGAGGGACAAACCCTGCGTGAACTTACTCTAATAGAGCAGGAGTGGAAGCGTCGTAAGAGTGCTAAAAAGAAAAAATAGTTATTTCTTCGAGTTCTTTGGCTAAATAAATACTATACTAAAAAGGGTGATACCGAAAACTTAACAAAATATCCAACTAATTGACAAACAATTAGTTGGATATTTTGGGCAATTCGCAAAACTCTGTTTTGTGAATTGTCCTAAACGAGCGATAGCG
>CAYIZU010000026.1:0-1949 GCA_964367795.1 uncultured Rikenellaceae bacterium
CCTATCTTATCAACACCGATGAAGAGGAGGTTTTGCTTCCTAATAGATATGTTGAGGAGGATATGAATATTGGAAGCGAAGTGAGAGTTTTTTTATACTCTGACTCTGAAGATAGGATTGTTGCCTCTACTGAAATGCCATACATAATTGTTGGCGAAGTGGCAGTTTTGGAGTGTGTTGACGTAAGTTCTTTTGGGGCATTCTTGGATTGGGGGTTGCCAAAAGATTTATTTATCCCTTTATCTAATCAGGGGGTTCGCATGGAGGTTGGACGCTGGTATTTGGTTTATGCTTATGAAGATGAGATAACGGGTAGGGTGGTAGCAACATCTAAGATAAATCGTTATGTCAACAATGACGAGATAACTGTTACGGCTAATGAAGAGGTTGAAATTGTTGTCGGCATAAAAAACGAACTTGGCTATCGAGTGGTTATCAATAATAAACATTGGGGAATGATATATGATAGTCAGATATTCCGTGAGATAGCCATTGGAGATGTACTAACCGCTTATGTTGTTAGAGTTACAGAAGATAATAGGATTGACATATCGCTAACTAAACTTGGTGTTGGTCAAGTTGAAGAGGCGTCAGAGATAGTCTACAAACTCTTGGAAAGCAGTAACGGGGTTTTAAACTTAGGAGACAAGTCCTCTCCAGAAGATATATATTCTCTTACGGGGATAAGTAAAAAGATGTTTAAGCGAGGAGTAGGTAAGTTGCTTAAAGATGGAAAAATAGAAATTGAAGATTACAAGATAAAAAAGATTTAATAAGATGGTTGATGTTGTTTTAGGTCTCCAGTGGGGCGACGAAGGTAAGGGTAAAATAGTTGATGTATTGACTCCAAACTATGATGTTATAGCACGTTTTCAGGGCGGTCCCAATGCAGGGCATACTTTGATATTTAATGGTAAGAAGTATGTGCTACATACTGTTCCATCGGGGGCGTTTTGCCCTGATGCTGTAAATATTATAGGTAATGGGGTGGTATTAGATCCAGTTATTTTCTCTAAAGAGATAGCCACTTTGGAGGAACAAGGCGAGCAAATCAATAGGCTTTGTATATCTAAAAAAGCACATCTTATTCTACCTACTCACAGAATAATTGATGCGGCTCAAGAGGAGGCTAAGGGTAAATGTAAAATAGGTTCAACGCTTAAGGGTATAGGCCCTACATATGCCGATAAAACTGGGCGTAATGGTTTGCGTGTTGGTGATATTCTCTCACCAAAATTCATGGAGCGTTACGAAGAGCTTAAGGCAAAACATATACATGCACTTAAACAGTATGATTTCGAGTTTAATATTAACGACTACGAAGAGCAGTGGTTTAAGGGTGTAGAATTACTTAAACGCTTTGAGATAATTGATAGTGAGGTGTTTATCAATGAGGGTATTAAGGATGGTAAGAAAATACTTGCAGAAGGTGCACAAGGGGCTCTTTTAGATATCGATTTTGGAACCTATCCATACGTTACATCTTCAAACACGACATGTGCTGGGGTGTGTACCGGTTTGGGAGTGGCACCGTCGAAAATAGGAGATGTATATGGTATCTTTAAGGCTTACTGTACACGCGTAGGAAGTGGTCCATTCCCTACTGAACTGCATGATAATGTGGGTAAGGATATGGCATGTATCGGTAATGAATTTGGTTCAACAACTGGTCGTCCTCGTAGATGCGGGTGGCTTGATATGGTGGCATTGAAATATAGTGTTATGCTAAATGGTGTGACGAGGTTGATTATTATGAAGGCGGACGTGCTAAATACATTTGAGACCATAAAAGCAGCTGTAGCATACGAAATAGATGGCGAAGTTGTAACAAACTTCCCTTATGATTCAGATGTTGAATTTAATCCGGTATATAAGGAGTTGAAGGGTTGGAATTGTGATATTTCAACGTGTCGTTCATACGATGAATTACCACAAGAGTTTAAAGATTA
>CAYIZU010000026.1:1959-11287 GCA_964367795.1 uncultured Rikenellaceae bacterium
TGCCTGTTACAGTGGTATCAGTGGGTCCAGACCGCGAAGAGACTATTTTGAGATAGAGAAGAGTTATGAATATTGAAAATTATTTATTAGAAAGGGTACATAAAGTTGTGTCGGGGCTTTATGGTGAGGTTACTGAGCAGATGATACAACTTCAAAAAACTCGTAAAGAGTTTGTTGGAGATATTACGCTTGTGGTTTTCCCTTTTGTTAAGATAAGTCGTAAATCACCGGAAGCAACAGCCGAAGAGATAGCAACTGCACTCAAGGTGGCAATAGTAGAGATAGAATCAACGAATGTCGTAAAGGGATTTCTTAATATTAAACTTAATAACAGTTTTTGGATTGAATGTTATAATAATATTAATGCTACACCCGAATACGGCTTTACTAAGGATAATGGCAAGAGTGTGATGATAGAGTATTCGTCGCCTAATACCAATAAACCGTTACATCTTGGGCATATACGAAATAACCTGTTAGGGTATTCGATATCAAACATACTGGAGGCTGTTGGAAATAAGGTTATAAAGGTTAATCTTGTTAATGATAGAGGTATCCATATCTGTAAATCGATGATTGCTTGGCAGAAATTTGGAAATGGCGAAACTCCTGAAAGTAGTGGTATCAAAGGAGATCATTTGGTTGGTAAATACTATGTTATCTTCGATAAAGAGTATAAAAAAGAGATAGCCGAACTTGTTACTTCAGGTATGAGCGAGGAGGATGCTAAAAAGTGCGCTCCTATTATTGAGGAGGCATCTGATATGCTACGTAAATGGGAGAGTGGAGATAGTGAGGTTTACTCTCTATGGGAAATGATGAATGGCTGGGTTTATGAGGGTTTCGATAAGACTTATAAGCAGTTAGGAGTTGATTTTGATAAGATATATTACGAATCTAATACCTATTTGTTAGGGAAGAAACTTGTGAATGAGGGGCTCGAAAAAGGTGTTTTTTACCGCCGAGAGGATGGTTCAGTATGGATAAATCTTGAAAGTGATGGGCTTGATGAGAAGCTTCTTCTACGTGCCGACGGTACTTCTGTTTACATGACACAGGACTTAGGAACAGCGGTAGAGCGTCATGAGGAGTATAGCTTTGATAGGCTCGTTTATGTTGTTGGTAATGAGCAAAATTACCATTTTCAGGTTCTTAAATTGATACTTGGTAAGTTAGGTTACCAGTGGAGCGACGATATTTTTCATCTGTCTTATGGTATGGTTGAATTACCTGAGGGTAAGATGAAATCACGCGAGGGCACTGTCGTTGACGCCGACGATCTTATGGCTGATATGGTAGCAACAGCTAAACAGATGTCAGAGGAGATGGGTAAGTTGGATAATTTAACACCAGAAGAGATTGAGGAGATAACATCAATGGTTGGTTTAGGGGCTCTTAAATATTTTATCTTAAAAGTAGACCCTAAGAAGAATATGCTTTTCGATCCTAAGGAGTCGATTGATTTCAATGGCAATACAGCTCCATTTATACAATACACTCATGCGCGTATATGTTCTGTGATGCGTAAGGCTAATGATACTGCTGTTTATGTTAGCACCGAACCGTTGAGTTATGAAATGGCACTTGAAGAGAAGGAGATAGAGCTTATTAAGCTACTTAATGGCTTCGAGCAATGTGTAGAGCAGGCGGCAGAGGCTATGTCTCCTTCGGTTGTGACAGCTTATTGTTATGAGTTAGCTAAGGAGTTTAATCAATATTATCATGATTATTCATTCCTACGTGAAGAGAATGAGAGCTTGCGTTCAAAACGAATAAATATAGCACTAACAGTTGCAAATATTTTAAAAAGAGGCATGAAACTTCTTGGGATAGATGTTCCAGAAAGAATGTAGTGATGGTTACTAATAGCTATATAACACTATCGCAGCTACAATATATGATTAAGCAATCCATTGAGTCTTTCGTATCGGCTCAATGGGTTTCTTGTGATATAACAGATCTGAAAGTTAATGGAACTGGTCACTGCTATCTCGAGATAACAGAGAAGAGTGAAGGGCGCGGGTCAATACCAAAAGCAAAAGCAACTGCCATTATATGGCGAAATAGTTTTCAGATGATTGATGCCTATTTCTATAAAGAAACGGGTGAAAGGCTACGTAGTGGTATAAAGGTACTTCTTTTTGTTGAGGTTAATTATCATGAACTATATGGATTATCACTTGTGGTTCGTAATATCGATCCAACATACACACTTGGAGATGGCGAGAGGCTTAAACGAGAGACAATAGCTCAACTCACATCTGACGGTGTTCTTGATATGAATAAAGGTTTGGAGTTGCCGGTGGTTATTGATAGAGTAGCGGTTATCTCATCGTTAACAGCAGCAGGGTATGATGATTTTATGAATCATTTGCGTACAAACTCGTATGGATATGTGTTCCATGTAGAATTATTTCCCGCTATTGTTCAAGGAGATGGAGCGGAGGAGTCTATAATTACGGCTCTTATGGGTATTGCAGAAAAATGTGATGATTTTGATACAGTTGTTATTATAAGGGGTGGTGGTTCGCAAAGCGATATGTCTTGTTTTAATAGTTATATGCTTTGTAGTTATATTGCACAGTTTCCAATACCTTTACTCACGGGTATTGGGCATAATAAAGATGTATCGGTTGCCGATATGGTGGCTCACACATCACTAAAGACGCCGACTGCTGTGGCTAATTTCTTGGTGGACACAAAACGTGCCTTTGAAGATAGGCTGGAACAATTGAAATTATCTCTTGTGGGGTCTCTTAACCACTATAGAGAGCGTGAAAACGCACGAATAGATGGCTTAATACATCGTTTGCATATTGCTGTGAGTAGCGGTATAAATAGTCAAAAAATGTTATTAGAAAGACTTCTGTCGCAGATAAAATATAATGCTAAAGGACGCTATGTAGACGAAGAGAATAGGATAAAACTTTACGAGAAGGAGTTGCTTAGCAGTAATCCTGATCGTATACTTAAAATGGGGTATTCTATTGTGGTACATAATGGACAGGTAATTCGCTCTATTAATGACCTATCCTCCAAAGATATAATAGATATTATGGTAAATGACGGAACAGTAAAAGCTGTTGTAGAGTGATACCTAAAATTGGCTAATTTTAAAGTATGGGGTAGTAAGAATAAAATAATTGTGTAACTTTGTAACTTGTATGGCGAAAAAAAAGGAAAATATATCGTATAGTGATGCACTAAAGGAGATAGAGGAAATCATTGCCTCTCTCTCAAGTGGGGATATTGATATTAATATACTACCCGAAAAGGTGAAACGTGGTTCTGAGCTTATTGCTTATTGTCGCGAGAGATTAAAAGAGAGTGAAGAGAGTGTTAATAAATTGTTAGAGTAATATTTGTAAGTTATATGATGACCCTTGAGGATATAAAAAGCGGAGAGGATTGCGTTATTGTTAAAGTCCATGGTTACGGTGAATTTCGTCATCGTGTGATGGAGTTGGGTTTCGTGCGAGGACAGATTGTACGAACGATAAAAAATGCACCTATGAAAGATCCCGTTGAGTACCAGATAATGGATAGTCGTATTACACTACGCCGCAGTGAAGCCGCAATGATTGAGGTTATTACATTGGTAGATTATAAAACACTCGAAGATAACACTTCATTTGCCGGAACACATAAGATGGCATTGAGTAGCGTTGCCTCTTCTGATAGATTGCCGAATACTATTGAGATAGCCCTTGTAGGTAACCCAAACTGTGGAAAAACCACACTTTTCAACAAACTTACAGGTTTAAATGCTAAAACCGGTAACTATGCAGGTGTTACAGTGGGAATAAAGAGCCACACCATTCAATATGGCGGATATAATATTGTCATTGTTGATTTACCGGGTACCTATTCTGTAAACGAATATACCAATGAGGAGATTTTTGTTAGGGAGTACCTCACTGAAAATCATCCAGATATCGTTCTGAATGTGGTGGATGCTACAAATTTGGAGCGTAACTTATTTCTGACAACGCAACTTATTGATATGAGTGCAAATATATTGATGTCTCTCAATATGTTTGATGAACTTGAAGAGAGTGGTAGTATATTGGATTATGAACTTCTTTCGCAACTATTAGGTTTCCCAATTGTACCCACTGTTGCTAAATTGAATATTGGAATTGAGAACTTACTCAATACGGCAATAATGCTCTTTGAAGAGAAGGCAGAAGTACGTCATTTTCATATTAACTATGGTAATATTATAGAGAATGAAATATCTAATATTGAGCAATATCTCGATTTAAATAGTGATATTAGAGTTAAGTATCATACCCGCTATTTGTCAATTAAACTCATTGAAAATCCAAACTTTGTTGATGTAAGTAATATTAATGACGATGGTGATTTTTCTGTTGATACACTTAATGAGATGGTTCAATCCGCACATCATAAGTTAGAACGAGAGTATAAAGATGAGCCTCGAGCTACTATCACAGCTGCCCGATATGGTTTCGTGCGAGGTGCCCTTGCAGAGACGCAGAAGAAAAATAAGAACTCGCGCTTAGAAACGGCATCTAAGATTGATAAGATTTTAACAAATAGGTACTTAGGTATTCCTGCACTGTTGCTATTTATTTGGATAATGTTCCAAGCCACTTTCACTTTGGGAGCATACCCTGCCGAGTGGTTAGAGATGGGTGTTGCGTGGATAGGCGGTATCCTCTCTAATATTATACCCGAAGGTATGATTCATGATTTGGTTGTAGATGGTATAGTTGCGGGAGTTGGCGGCGTTTTGGTGTTTCTTCCCAATATATTAATACTTTTCCTCTTCATGTCGTTTATGGAGGAGAGTGGTTATCTTGCCCGTGCAGCTTTCATAATGGATAAGTTAATGCACAAATTGGGATTACACGGAAAATCGTTTATTCCTCTGCTTATGGGCTTTGGATGTAATGTCCCCGCGATAGTTGCTACACGCGTTCTCGCAAGTCGGAAAGATAGGCTTATAACAATGCTTGCTATCCCTTTTATGTCGTGTAGTGCACGGCTGCCCGTTTATATTCTTTTTATATCTATTTTCTTTGCTGAAAAGCAGGGTCTGGTACTACTCTTATTATATACACTTGGTGTTGTTGTTGCAGTTGTTGTTTCAAAAGCATTAAATAGGTTTATTAAAATAGAGGAGGAGGCTCCATATGTTATGGAATTACCCACCTACCGTATCCCTACGCTCCGTACAGTGTCGTTGCAGGCGTGGGACAAGGGAGTACATTATATAAAAAAGATGGGAACAACTATTTTTGCGTTTTCAGTTGTCATATGGGCGTTGGGTTATTTCCCGCGACATGAGGAATTAAATTTAACTACAAATGAACAGTTAGAACAATCTTATATAGGGTATATTGGTAAAGCTATTGAGCCTGTTATACGTCCGTTAGGCTTTGATTGGAAAATGGGAGTTAGTTTAATGAGTGCTATTGGTGCTAAAGAGGTAGCAGTTAGTACTATAAGTGTACTATATAGTGGAAGTGCTTCAGATGAAGAGGTGTCATCCACTGTGAAGCAAAATATTACAAATGATATATATGTATCGGGGGATAGAAAAGGTGAAAAGGTTTATACGCCTGTAGTAGCTTTCTCATACTTAGTATTTATGTTGTTATATATACCATGCGTGGCCGTTGTTGCTGCAATAGCGCGTGAAGGCGGGCGAAAATGGGCTGTGATTTCAGTTTTTATTACCATCGCAGCGGCGTGGGTAGGGGCTTTCTTAACAAAAATTATTGGTAATACAATTTTTTAGCCAAAATGTAACATATTTATGTTATTGAATGACAATGTATTAATAGTCAATTTTGAAAAATAGTTAAAAATATTATAAACCATTCGTTGTTTTTATGAAAAAAAGGTGTATATTTGCACTTTGATTGATAAATGTGAAATTAAAAGGATTGAAAATATGTATTGGACTTTAGAATTAGCATCAAAATTGGAAGATGCTCCATGGCCGGCTACCAAGGAAGAGCTTATAGATTATGCTGTAAGGTCGGGAGTACCTATGGAGGTTATAGAAAATCTTGAGGAAATTGAGGACGAGGGAGATATATACGACAGTATTGAGGATATATGGCCTGACTATCCAAGTAAAGAGGAGTTCTTTTTTAATGAAGATGAGTATTAGTTGTCACGGTTAGATAAGAGCTTAATAATTATTTTACAAAAATATTCTCTTTAAAAGTTGCAGATTAAAAAAATATGATTAATTTTGCTGCAAAAATAGAGAAGTAACAAATTTAATATTTAAAGACTATGAATGTTCCAGCGGAATTAAAGTATTCAAAAGACCACGAGTGGGTAAGAGTAGAAGGTGATGTTGCATATATTGGTGTAACAGATTATGCACAAAGCCAATTAGGTGATATAGTATTTGTTGATGTAGCTACAGAAGGAGAATCTTTAGCTAAAGACGAGGTATTTGGCTCTATTGAGGCTGTAAAGACAGTTTCTGATGCTTACATGCCTATCTCAGGTGAGGTTCTAGAATTCAACGAAATCCTTTCAGATGCTCCAGAAACAGTTAACAGCAACCCTTACGGTGATGGTTGGATTATCAAGGTTGCACCGAGTAATTTAGACGAACTTAATGAATTAATGTCTGCTGAACAGTATAGCGCATTAATTTCGTAAATATTAACAAAGTTTTTTAAGCCACAAATGATTGTGGCTTAAAAAATGCAATGCATTGTTAGTGCAATAACAGTATTATGAATTTTTTAACAGATGAAAAATTAGTCATTGTCGGAGCGGCAGGAATGATAGGTTCCAATATGCTCCAATCGGCATTGATGATGAGGTTGACGCCAAATATTTGTGCGTTTGATAGTTATGAACCAGGTTTAGTTGGTACGGTTGAGGAGATGTACCATTGTGATTTCCCTGATGTGAATGTTACATTTACTTCAAATGTCGAAGAGGCGTTTACAGGGGCTAAATACATTCTTTCCTCGGGTGGAGCGGCACGTACTGCGGGCATGACACGAGAAGATTTATTGAAAGGTAATAGTGAGATAGCAGAGCAATTGGGTCGTGATATACGTCAGTACTGTCCCGATGTGAAGCATGTAACTATTATATTTAATCCAGTAGATATTACGGGACTCGTTACATTGATACATTCGGGCCTTAAACCTAACCAGCTATCAACTCTTGCGGCACTTGATAGTACGAGGCTACAATCGGCACTTGCTTTGCACTTCGGTGTTAGGCAGAGTGATGTTGTGGGAGCACGTACATATGGTGGTCATGGTGAGATGATGGCTGTATTCGCTTCAACAGCTTCAATAAACGGAGTTCCTCTTTTAGAACTCATAGGAGGCGATAAGTTGTCGTGCGATGAATGGAAAGATATAAAGCAAAAGGTTAGTCAGTGGGGAAAGCGTATCATTGAATTGCGTGGTAGGTCGTCATTTCAGAGCCCTGCTTATATATCTATTCTTATGATGCAGGCAGCAATGGGGGGAAGGCCATTTACATTCCCAGCAGGCGTTTACTTAAACGACGATAAGTTCAAAAATATCATTATGGCAGTCGAGTCGCATATAGATAGTAATGGAATAAGCAGTATTGAGACGAATGGAACACCTGAAGAGATGGAAGAGTTAAATAACAGTGTTAATCACCTAAAGAATCTTATAAATGAGGTTATTGAGATGGGTATTATCCCACCAGTAGATGAGTGGCACACTCTTAATAAATATTTATAAAAAATAAAACAACCCCTTTGAACTTAAAAGAGGCCGTCTCGAATTATTTCGACGCGGTCTTTTTTATGAGAAATTAGTATCAAAAATGTTCTGGAGACAATCTCTTTAATCATACTATTAATAATGAACTAATTTTATTTCATTATTAATAGGGTATTCGTAAAACTACTTGGCGACTGTGTTTGAAGTCATCGTTTACGATTGGATTTTTACAACTCATTTTTTTATTGTAACTTTGTAATTAATTTAAAACGATAAAACGATGCGAAATGGAGTTATAGAGATAGAGGGTATGGAATTTTATGCTTTCCATGGCTGCTATGAAGAGGAGCAAATTGTTGGGAATAGATTTTTGGTTGACTTGATGTTTGAGACAGATGTTGAAAATGCATCATCGAGTGACTCGATAGAGGATACTGTTAGCTACCTTGAAGTTTATCAGATTACTGCTGCCGAAATGGCTGTTAAATCTCATTTGCTGGAGAATGTTGCTAAACGTATAATCGATGCCATTATTGATAAGTTTCCAGCTATAAAATATCTAAAGGTTAGAGTGTCAAAATGTAACCCACCACTTGGTGGCTTTATAAATAAAGTTTCGGTTACGATGGATAAAAAAAATTAAAAAAAAATATATTTTTGCAACTCCTTGTGTTTTGCACTCTTAGACCCTTTTATGCTTTTTTTGTTCATTTCATAATGAAGTCTATAATGCAATTTAATTTGCTTATATACAGTTATTTACATGGTTAATATGGGTGAAAATATATTTTTTAATTGTAATTTTTTTTATTTTGATATATTAAATTTATTTTATAATTTTACAACGTCAAAGATGAAAATTATATCATGTAACTATATAACATTAATAGAGGAATTATGGGAAAGAAAGTAGAAATGAAACAGTATCTGTACGATGAAGCTGTTAATTGTGCTAATGAATATTTCAAGGGCGATAATCTTGCAGGCACTGTATGGGTTAATAAGTACGCGCTAAAGGATTCTGCGGGAGCAATCTTTGAGAAGAGTCCTGAACAAATGCATCATCGCATAGCATCCGAGTTGTCGCGTATAGAGTCAACTTATAAGAATTCACTTAGCGAGGACTACATATTTTCTTTATTAGAGAATTTTAAATACTTGATACCACAGGGTGGTCCTATGACAGGTATTGGTAACGATTTACAGATAGCATCGCTATCAAATTGTTTTGTTATTGGGCATAAGAAACCGGCAGACTCTTATGGAGGTATTATTCGTATTGATGAAGAGCAGGTACAGCTGATGAAAAGACGTGGAGGAGTTGGTCACGACCTATCTCACATACGCCCTACAGGCTCTCCTGTTATGAATAGTGCTTTAACATCAACAGGAGTGGTTCCTTTTATGGAGCGTTATTCTAACTCAACACGTGAGGTAGCGCAAGATGGTAGAAGAGGTGCTCTTATGATATCTTTCTCTATCAAACATCCTGATGCAGAGCGTTTTATCGATGCTAAGATGATCGAAGGTAAAGTGACAGGTGCAAATATCTCTATTAAGTTAGATGATGAGTTCATGCGTGCTGCGATGAAAAAGGAGAGTTATCTACAGAAATTCCC
>CAYIZU010000026.1:11297-12365 GCA_964367795.1 uncultured Rikenellaceae bacterium
AGACGAACCAATATTTACTAAAGAGATTGATGCATCGGCATTATGGCAGAAGATTGTACATAATGCATGGAAGTCGGCAGAGCCGGGTATTCTCTTTTGGGATACTATTATTCGTGAAAGTGTGCCTGATTGCTATCCAGAAGAGGGTTTCACTACTGTATCAACTAATCCATGCGGTGAAATACCACTTTGCCCGTATGATAGTTGTCGATTGCTTGCTATTAACTTATATAGCTACGTAAATAATCCATTTACTTTTGGTGCTACATTTGATTTCGACCTACTAAAGAAACATGCTAATGCAGCAATGCGATTAATGGATGATATAATTGATTTGGAGTTAGAGAAGATAGATGCAATCATTGAAAAGATAACTACAGATCCCGAAGAGGATGATATTCGTCGTGTGGAGTATGAGCTATGGCAAAAGATAAAGCATAAGTCGTCACTTGGTCGTCGCACGGGGCTTGGTATAACTGCTGAAGGGGATATGCTTGCGGCTCTTAATTTAACTTATGGAACAGAAGAGGCAACGGAGTTCTCTACTTTAGTTCATAAGACAATAGCTTTAGCAGCTTATGAGGCATCTGTTGAGATGGCGGAGGAGAGAGGAGCTTTCCCTATCTTCAATGCAGAGAAAGAGGCTAATAACCCATTCATTTTACGTATTAAAGAGGCTAACCCTGAATTGTACGAGAGGATGATAAAGAGTGGTAGGCGTAATATTGCCATGTTAACAATTGCACCAACTGGTACCACATCGCTTATGAGTCAAACAACGTCGGGTATTGAGCCGGTGTTTAAGCCATTCTATAAGCGTCGTAGGAAGGTAAATCCTAATGATAAATCAACAAAAATATCATTCGTCAATGAGTCAGGTGATGCTTTTGAGGAGTATTTTGTATTCCATCATAAATTCTTAACTTGGGCAACAGTACAGGGGCATAAGGAGGAGGATATTCTCGCTATGAATATTGACGAAATTGAGGCTCTTGTCAAAACTTCGCCATATAATAAAGCCACTTCAGATGATATTGATTGGGTTAATAAGGTTAAGTTACAAGGTTC
>CAYIZU010000026.1:12430-15080 GCA_964367795.1 uncultured Rikenellaceae bacterium
ACTCTATTTCGGTTACAGTGAATCTTCCAAATAATGCAACAGAGCAGTTAGTTGCAGATGTATATCAAACGGCTTGGGAGTGTGGTTGTAAAGGTGTAACTGTTTATCGTGATGGTTCACGCGATGGAGTACTTGTATCGGCAAAGAGTCCTAATGAGCCACAAGATAGGAGTAAACTAAAACGCCCACAGACAATATCGGCTGATGTTGTTAGGTTTAAAAATGGTAGTGAGGATTGGATTGCATTTGTTGGAGTTGTTGACAATGAACCTTATGAGATATTCACAGGTAAGATAGAGGAGGATGCTATTTATATACCTAAACATGTTAAGAAAGGTTCAATAATAAAAATACGCGAAGAGGATGGCTCTAAGCGTTACGACTTCCAGTATGAAGACAAGTATGGCTATCGTAATACGATAGGTGGTGTATCACGACTTTTTGATGAAACTTATTGGAACTACGCGAAATTAATCTCGGGAGTATTACGTAATGGTATGCCTATTGTACAGGTAACAAATTTAGTGTCTTCGCTTAGTTTTAATATTGAGACTATTAACACATGGAAGAATGGTGTTGCGCGGACCCTCGCGCAATATATACCATCGGGTACCAAGATAACTAAACGATGTTCTAAATGTGGTGAAGAGTCGTTAGTCTACCAAGAGGGTTGTTTAGTTTGTACAAGTTGTGGTGATTCTAAGTGTGGGTAGTGATAATTATGGGGGGTGAATGAATGACGTTCATCCCTTTTTTTTACTAAAACGTGTAAATTATGGGAGAACGTAATGGATTTAAGACGAGATTTGGATTAATAGCTGCCATAGGTGGTTCTGTAGTAGGTCTTGGTAATATATGGAGATTCCCATATATGACCGGAGAGTATGGTGGAGCTGCATTCATATTGGTATATATTCTAATATCATTTATTATAACGGTTCCAATTATGGTTGCCGATATGTCTATGGGACGTATGGCGCAGACAGATGTTGTTAATACATTCCGAAAGCTATCTGGACGACGTTTTTGGGGATATATGGGCTACATAGGTATTATCTCCCCATTTGTTTTATTAGCTTGTTATTGTGTATTGGGGGGATGGTCGCTACATTTTCTTAAAGAGGCGTTATTTGATAATTTTCAAGGTTTAAGTAGTGATGGTGTTAAGCACTCATTTAATAGCTTTGTTAACACCGGATGGCAACCTGTTATATGGACAGCTATATTCATTATATCCTCTTCATTAATCATCTTGAATGGGGTGGAGAAGGGTATTGAGAAATATAATAAGGTATTAATGCCTATGATTGTGTTAATACTCCTTGGAATGTTTGTACACTCGTTTTCCATGAGTGGCTTTAGTGAGGGCATGAGTTTTTTATTTAAGCCCGACTTTAGTAAAATAACCCCTTATGTGCTACTCCAGGCGTTAGGACAATCTTTCTTCTCCTTAAGTGTGGGAATGGGTTCGCTTATAACCTACGGTTCGTATATAAAGAAGAGTGTTGATATTGGTCGTTTGACTACAACTATATCATTAACCGATGTTGGTGTGGCTGTGCTTTCAGGTTTGGCTATATTTCCGGCTATATTCACTATGGGCATAAACCCTACATCTGGACCAGATTTAGTTTTTATAACACTTCCAAGTGTCTTCAATGGAATGCCAGCGGGACATATAATATCAATAATATTCTTTGCACTACTTTTTTTAGCTGCAGTAACATCATCGGTTTCATTATTTGAAGTTTTAGTAACATACCTGCATGATGAGTACAAAATGAAAAGACGAAAAGCCATCATGGTGGTTACTATTCTTGTGCTTATTGCATGTACTTTCTCCGCATTATCGCAGGTTGAAGGGTCTAAGTTGATAGTCGCTGGTGTCACGTTATTTGATTTGAGTAACAACCTAACGGGTTCGATACTCATGCCAATAGGTGGTTTGCTTTCTGTCATATTCATAGGATGGGTTGTTGGTGGTAGCCGGTTTAAAAAGGAGCTAACAAACGAGGGAACTTTAAAAATTTCTATGTTTGGGTTTATATTATTCCTAATAAAATATGTTATACCAATATTCATCACTCTCTTATTTTTAAATTTACTGAATATTATATAAAATGATAAGACCATTAATCCCCAAGAGTAGCACTTCGTATCGTACCATATGGAATATAGCCTACTCAATTATGTTGGGAAATTTAGCTCAAACTGTTATAACAATAACCGATTCAGCGTTTCTTGGACGCTTAGGAGAGGTGGAATTTGGGGCTGCCTCAATGTCTGGAATATATTACTACTTTTTTACTACTCTTGCATGGGGGCTGTCAATGGGTGTACAGATATTGGTTGCACGTAGGCTTGGTGAGAGGAAATTAGAGAGAATAGGCTCTATAATGACTCATGGATTATCAATGATACTGCTCTTTGCATCTCTTATATTTGGAGTAATGCAACTCATGACACCAACTTTTTTAAATGCAGTTCTAACGTCGGATAATATTTACAATGTATCAATGGAGTTTCTGTCTTATCGATATTATGGTATATTCTTCGCCTCAATAAACTTTATGTTTCGCTCTTTCTACATTGGTTTATCAAAGACAAAGTCAATAAGTTACTCTACATTGATTATGGCAGTGGTAAACAT
>CAYIZU010000027.1:0-14759 GCA_964367795.1 uncultured Rikenellaceae bacterium
TATAAACATGCTTGCAGATAAGAATAAGCCAATTGAGGATTTTATAGAATTTTTTGAAAAATTATATAGTGTTAAATTTAATAAAGGTAGTGATAATGAGTATACAGTAACCAGAAAATAAAACAAAGAGGGCATCTACAAGGTAGACCCCTCCTCCAATTTTTTTAAATATATCACCTAATGAAAAGTTTTGACCGACTTATAGATAATATATTAAAAAATAATTAATAATAGTAAAGGCAGAGTGCCAAACAATTAAAAATCAATGCAAAATTATGAATAAAAATAGACAAAACAAAATTTCGGTCTTATTATTAGCGAAAATCATGATTGCTCTTTTTATTATAGCAGCGCAACCAGTGCATGCCATACATGTGGATAATCAGTTGCATAAAATGATACAAGAGAAAAAAGTAACAATAAATGTTAATAATAAAAGTATTGAAGAGATATTAACCCTAATCTATAAGCAAACAAAGATAGAGTTTGGCTTTGCAGAAAATATAAAAGTTGATAAATCGAAACGCTATAACTTAAATGTTAATAATCAAGCCGTTGAAGATGCACTTAAAGAGTTATTCAAACAGACGAACTATAAATATAAGGTTCAAGATGGTAGAATATTAATAGTAGAGTTAACACCACAAGAACAAAAGGCACAAAAAGAGGATGAAAATGTACTAATCACAGGAAAAGTTATTGACCAGAATCTTAAACCTATTGTAGGAGCAACGATAATTGTTGTAAACAGTAGCCGAGGTATCATTACCGATGCAAATGGTAATTTTACTCTAAAAATAGCGAAAGGTGAGGAGATAGAGGTATCGTTCCTTGGGAAAATTGTAGTTACAAAGAAAATAGAGCGTGCCGATAATAATATGGTTATTGAGATGAAAGATGACAATCTAAATGTTGAAGAGGTGGTTGTCAATGGATATCGTAATATTGATCGCCGTATGCTTACCAGCTCGGTGGTTTCTGTTGATGCTGGAAAATTAATGGATGCATCATATACATCGATAGATAAGATGCTACAAGGTCAGATTGCTGGTTTAACAGTACTTAATCAGTCGTCAACGCCCGGCGCCGCGCCAAAAATACGTATCAGAGGTAGCTCATCTATTACAGGTAATAGAGAGCCTGTGTGGGTGGTAGATGGTGTTATATTAGATGAGCCAGTACAAATATCTACAGAGGAGCTTAATAGTATTGATAACGTGAATTTTATTGGTAATGCCATATCTTTTCTTAATCCAAACGACATTGCACGTATAGATATTTTGAAAGATGCAAGTGCTACGGCTATATATGGAGTAAAAGCGGCTAATGGTGTTATCGTTGTTACAACGAAGAAAGGTTCGCGTGGTAAAACACGTACCGGATACTCTACATCGCTTAGCGTAATGGCTCCTCCGACCTATGAGTCAATGTATCGAATGAACTCTAACGATAGAGTTGATATGTCAATAGAGATGCACGAAAGAGGGTTGGAATTTGCAAGTTCACAGCCAGCAAATGTTGGTTACGAGGGTGCTGTGCTTGACTTATGGGATAAGAGTATAAGTTATAGCGAATTTATAGAGCGTGTAGATAAATTAAGAGCTACCAATACCGATTGGTATGATGAGATATTTGATCCATCGTTAAGCCAGTCGCACACTTTAAATGTTTCAGGAGGTACGGATTTTGTTGATTACTACATATCTGCTGGCTATGCTAATGATAAGAGTGTTACGCCAGGCGAACGACTAAATAAATATAACGCTTTAGCAAATATTAACTTAAAACTGAAAGAGAACTTAGATTTAGGTATCAAATTAAGTGCTTCAGTTACTGAATCGAAGCGCCCTCATACATCGGTTGACCCTTACGAGTATGCTTTTGAGACATCGAGAGTAATAGGTGCAGACGAGTTTTATGCTAAAGAAACAGGTTATAATGGTTCTTACCTTAGTTACAACCTTAATAACGAATTAGCACACTCAGGAACTACGTCTGACAATAGTAATATTAATTTCGATGTTAATTTAAACTGGAGAATTAAGTCTCGATTATCATACACCGCGTTAGTAAGTGTTTCACGCAATAATAACGAGCAAATATCATGGGCTGATGAGGAATCTTTCTACGTTACGTCGCTACGAGATTTGCCTTATGGCGAAATATTGCCAGATATTACCAATCCAGAGTTTGAGAACTTTGCCGAGCAGTACTCCTTACTACCATATGGCGGAGAGTATAAGAGTAGTACAACAAAAAATACCTCATACACTGTACGTAATGCACTATCGTATGGCAAGACAATAAATAATATGCATGATATATCGTTAAATGCTGGTATTGAGTTGCGTTCAACAACATACAATGGCTTAGCATCTACAGAATATGGTTATTTACCTCTACGCGGTCATAATTTTGTTGAGATACCTCACAACCTATGGCCTGCATATTCTAAAATGGCGACACGCAATCCTAATAAAATAACCGATAACACAAATAATACACTGTCGTTCTATGGTACTGCAACTTACGCGTATGATTCGAGGTATATCTTCAATTTCAATGTTCGTTCAGATGGCTCAAATAAGTTTGGACAAGACAAGAGTGTACGATTCTTACCTGTATGGTCGGCATCAACAAGATGGAATATTGCTAACGAAAAATTTATGGGTTGGTTACAAGATAATAAGATTATTAACGACCTATCAGTGCGCGCATCCTATGGTATACAAGGTAATGTGCACCCCGATCAGGTACCAAATTTAATAGTTGAAATGGGAACATTAGATCCTATATCTTCGGAGTATTATTCAACTCTATATAAAATGGCAAACAACAAGCTACGTTGGGAAAAGACCTATGCAACCAATATTGCCGTTGACTTTTCTCTCTTTAAGAATATAATATATGGTTCGATTGACTACTACTACAAAAAAGGTGTAGACCAAGTTGTACAGAAGGATATAGCGCCATCAATGGGAGAAACAACGGTATCTATTAACTCTGGAGATGTTGAGAATAGAGGTTGGGATATAAGTATCTCGGCTGTGCCTATAAACACAGAGGACTGGTCGCTTCAAATATCGATGAATAGTGGCAAAAACTATAACAAGATACTAAATGTTGGAAACCCAACTGTAACATGGGAAGATTATATTAATGGAAACCTATTAACTAATGGACGCTCAATCAGTTCATTCTACTCATATCGTTTCGGAGGCTTAGACGACAATGGCATGCCAACATTCTTAGATACTAACGAAGAGGACGAAGATGGAAACCTTGTTGTACACTCTCAACAGGAGGCTTTCGATAGAGCACTTGCCTATTCGGGACAGAGGGAGCCTGATTTATCTGGCGGAGCATCATTATCGTTAAGATATAAGCGTTTTACTGTTAATATGCTAATGTCGTTCAGTCTTGGTAATAACATACGCCTAAACGGTCTATATGAATCAACGGGACAAGCGCTACCTCATCCATCGCAAAACATGTCCAGTGAATTTGTTAATAGGTGGCAACAGCCGGGCGACGATACTAATATACCAGTATTATCACAGAGTACAGGTTCGTTAGGGCGAAATATTAAATATCCAATAGCTGATAATTTATGGGGTATGTATAACAATAGTGATATTAGGGTTGTATCAGGCGATTTCTTGAGATGTCGCTCAATATCTGCACGCTACGATATTAATCCAGAGTTACTAAAGAGTATTGGTTTAAGGTATGCAAGTTTATCGGCACAAATAACGAACCCTTTTGTTATTAAAGATTCAGCCCTTAAGGGAAGAGATCCTGAGCAAGTAGAGATGGGTTCGCGCGCTTTACCACCACAAAAAGGGTATGCATTTACTTTAAGTATTAACTTCTAAAACAAAAAAGATGAAACGAATAAATTATATAATAGCAATACTATTTTTATTTTCGTCTTGCGGAAAATTTATGGAAGAGCAATCTCAAGATTTACTCATCCCTAAGACCGTAAAAGATTATAAAGAGTTTATTTTTGGCGAAGGCTTTAATAATAGCGAAGAGATTCATCCATATCTTGATATTATGTCGGACGATGTTGATGAGTTTATAGGCACAGGAAGGTATAGTAACGATACTAGAGAGGATTTTTGGGCATATTATACTTGGCAACCAACCCCAGAAGTTGGATTAAATAACGAATTTACAATCGATAATGCATGGGGTGCATATTACCATAAAATTCTTATTTCAAACCTCATAATCAACGATTTGCCAACTATAACAGGTAGCGAAAGAGAGAAAAATAGCGTTAGGGCAGAAGCATATTTCTTGCGCGCATGGTCTTATTTTATGCTTGCCAACATATATGGAAAACCTTATGTTAAGGGTAGTGCAAGCAGTGATTTTTGTGTGCCAATAAACACTGAGATAGGTGCGGAGGATAAGAGCTTAGTTAGAGCAACGGTTGAAGTGGTGTATCAACAAATAGTTGACGATCTACTGCTTGCCATATCAAATTTTAAAGATGCCGATGGTGAGGTATCGGTATTCCGTCCTAATTTAGCCACTGCCTACCTGCTACTTTCGAGAGTTTATCTATTTATGCAGGATTACGATAAAACGGTTGAATATGCGACACTTGCAATTGATAATACAGATGCTAAGCTAATTAATCTGAATACATTACCACTCTCTGCTGGTAGTGGTTCGGCTTCATTGAACTTACTATCACGCCGAAATCCTGAGATAATGTACAGTTATGGCAATTTCGCGTTAAAGTCAAACACATGGGCAAGTGATTATCGTTACACCGCGGCACTACAGCCATCTGCAGAATTAATAAGTTTATATGTTACCAACGAAGACCTAAGGGCAAAGCAATACTATACTTATCGGGAGGCTCAATCGGGGACATATAAAATTTATACTCCAATGAAATGGCATAAGAATTCACAATCGTTATATGCAAAGGCTTTCCGTTTGAGTGAAGCATATATAAACAGAGCGGAGGCGTATGCGCAGTTAAATAAGCTTCCCGAGGCACAGGGCGATTTAAACAAGATACGAGAGAATCGTTTTAAGGATGGATATAATTTTACCATTACCCTTAATAGTAAAGATATAGCGATAAAAGAGATAGCAGACGAGCGCAGACGTGAATTTGCATTCGAGGAGCTTAGATGGTTCGACCTTCGACGATATGGTATGCCTAGAATATCTCGACGCTACTCCTCTGATGATGTTTCGTATGAAAGCTTCGAGTTAAAGGAGGGTAGTTTATCATACATCCTACCGCTACCACGCGACGAACGCAACAAGAATTTAGCCATTAAAGATGTTGATCGTCCAGATAATTTAGTTGAATAGATTTTTAAAATATATATGTATGAAAAAGTTAATTTATATATTAATAGTTACTGTGTCGCTAACCTCTTGCTATAAAGAGGAGCCATTAACTATTACTCCAACAGAAAGTAAGCATTATTTGGAAGACGATCCTAATAATCCAGTACAGCATTTCGTGTACAATCTGTATAAAAATTACAGAACAATATTAATTACTAATCCAGATGAGGGAGACTACAAATTTAATTTTATGGATGTAAATAGAATTATAGTCACCGCACCTGAGCAAGATAATACTATACTGCAAAGTGGTATAAAATTTTTAGAGGAATACTTCTTAAATCTCTACAACGAGGATTTTAAGAAAAAATATCTTCCATATAATATTATACTTGCAAAGACAATTTCCGACAATAATGCCGATAGCTTTTTCTCGGTGTTTAGTAGTACGAACTTCATCGCTTTATCACATATTGATGCTGATTTTGCATCTTTAACAGAGGAAGAGAAGATGAAATTGAGTGGCGAATTAAATGCCGCATTCCTTAAATCACTATCGGTAGATAGACACGTACTTGAAGTGCCAGATGAGTTTTACAAGGTATCAACTAAATATGGTCAATTTTTCTTTGATAAACCGGATGACGATACGGGGTTATATGAAGCGGGATTTGTGGGATACGACCCTGAGGAACTTGCCTATGGCTGGTACACATATCCTACAACTGGAGCTCAAGACCTAAATACTTGGCTGCAATTTATCTATCTAACACCACTGCCGGAGATTAATACTCTTATTAGTACTTATTCTAAGTTAAAGCAGAAATACGAACTTTTAGGTGGTGCACTTTCTCAATTAGGCTTAGATATAACTAAGTTATCACCTGTAGATTAGTTTTTTTATTTGCTAAGAAAGTGCGCCAAACCCTCACTTACGCAAAGTAAGCTCCGGTTTGGCGCACTTATCTCGTACAAAAGATGACGTGCTATTGAATAAAGCCATCAAGAATCTGAATTCCGCGAACAATTATCCGCAATGGAAGAAGCGTCTCACAAGCTCTAACATCATCTCTTCGTTATCGCTTAGCTCCGCGCGTATATCTTTATCATTAAATTTACGAAGCGATGCTATCGTTCCGTCGATTAACCCTTTACTAAATACACCATATTTTTCAAAAACCTCTCTTTGTCCTTCAAGTGAATTAGCCGAGTCGTAGCAAGAGGTCGGAAGTTGCTTTAGTGAGTCAGTGATACTCTTATTCTCATCATGGAATATATTAACAGCGATATATCTGTCTTTTGCATATTTAACACTATTCTCCATCTCAAAACCATGACGTACAGCCACTGCTAAAGATGCTAACAGTAGATATATATCAGCAGAGCCATCTGGACACCTAAACTCAACAGTCTGCTTTTGTGTAAAGTCTGCATCTGATGGATTTTCAAGTGGATTAGCAGTTGAGCACATATCTTTAGCACCCACACTCCAACCAAGTGGAACACGCACCAATGCAGAACGATTCATATCGCCCCAACAGATATTTGTAGGAGCCTCTTGGTGAGGTACCAATCTAAGATATGATGTTGGATTGGTATTACCAAAAGCGGTCATTGATGGAGCTAAGTCAAGATAACCAGCAATCGACTTATATGCCGCATCAGTCAAAGCGCCATTGTTAACAAATGCGTTATTATCACCATCCATCAAGCGTGTGTGCACATGCATGCCGCTACCAGCTTTCCCAACAGTTATTTTAGGCGCAAAGGTAACATTTACATCGTATTCCGAGGCAAGAGTACGTATTATCCATTTAGCAATAAGTAACTGGTCAGCAGCAGCCTCTAAGTCAGTAGGTAAAAACTCTATCTCATTTTGCTCATATAATTTACCATCCATCGTAAAATTACCAACTTCCGAGTGTCCATACTTGATAAGCCCTCCTGTTTGTGTTATCATACGCATACACTCCGTGCGGAATCCTTCCGACTAATTATAAGGAGATGACTCATGATAACCTCTTTGGTTGTCGGTGATAAATTTATCCTCTCCATCCATGATGATATAATACTCTAACTCACCCATAACCTCGTATCTATGGCCAGTAACCTCCCTAAGGGCGTTATGAGCCTTCACTAAGGTATACTCAGGGGCACTCTCTAAAGGTACTCCATCCTTGGTGAAATAGCTACATAGTATATCAATTGCAGGTATTGTGCTAAATGGATTAACGAAAGCTGTTCTGAAACGAGGTATCACGTATAAATCACTCGAACCAGCCTCAATATATGGGAATAAACTCGACCCATCTACACGCTCACCACTCGAAAGAATAGCGTCCAAATGCTCTATTGAGCTAAAGGTAAAGTTTAAGCACTTTAAGCGACCATCAGCCCCACAATATCTAAAGTTAATTATCTCAATATTATTCTCCATTACATAGTTAATAATATCTTCTTTAGTAAAATTTTTCTGCTCTTTATTTAAAAATTTCACCATTGGATTGGCAGAAAATTTAAAATTTGATTCCATAAAATAGATAATTTTTAATAATTAATTAAAATACAATTTTCGGGGCGCAAGATACGAAAAAAAAATATTCCGACAACAATCATACTATAATATTGATTAAATTTTATTAATTTTGTCGCGTAAAAACAAATTTCAGCACTATGAGAATAGCAATATACACGCAAGGAGAGGAGTATATAACACCTAAAGAGATTCATCTATGGGGCGAGATATGCTCAAGATATTCAATCAATTGTTATATCAACGACACAAAAAATAATGAGTTAAAAACAGAGGCTGAAAAGGTTGGAATAACTATTTACAGTAATGTCGACTTATTGCCCCACTTAGACTTAGTTGTTAGTTATGGCGGAGACGGTAATTTTCTCTATACAATCGAATTTTTTAGAGAAAAAAATATTCCGATATTAGGAATAAATAGTGGACGTTTAGGCTTTCTTGCCAATGTGCCACGTACAGAACTCGAGTTAGCAATAGAACAATTCGTGAATGGAAATTACACTATCGAAGAGCGACACTTAATAGAGGTTATAAGAGGGGAGGAGATATGGTACGCATTCAATGAATTCACTCTACAAAAGCGTGGTTTCGGAATGATAGACGTGTATCTAGTGATTGATGGTGAGTATGTTGCCGACTATATGGCTGATGGACTAATTATATCATCTCCATCAGGCTCAACCGCCTATTCTATGAGTGTTGGAGGGGCTATTGTTGCGCCTAATTGTAACTGTTTTGTTATAACACCAATCGCGCCTCATAATCTTAATATGCGTCCACTTATCGTAAACGATCATGCTACGTTAGAGGTCAGGGGCGAGAGTAGAAATTATAATATTCTTGCAACAACCGATAATCGCTCAATCGAATCAATATCAGGAGAGAGGTTTTTAGTTAAGCGTTCTGATTATAGCGTTAAGTTGGTGAAATTAGTGGGTAATTCATTCTATAAAACGATAAGGCAAAAATTAATGTGGGGTGTTGATGCAAGAAAATTATTCATATCGGAATAGTTTTTTTTCTAAATATTTCGTTATCTTAAAAAAAATTATTACATTTGTCGGATTATTTTTATCATTTAAGAGAATGGGCGAAGAGACTTTAGAGCCAAAACATATAGCAATCATAATGGACGGTAATGGCAGATGGGCTATAAACCGTGGTGAGAGGCGTCTCAATGGTCATGTTGAAGGAGGTAAGGCTGTTCGACGTGCGATTGAGGGTTGTTTAGCTTATGGTATCGAATATTTAACAGTTTACGCCTTTTCTTCAGAGAATTGGGGGAGGCCGGAAGAAGAGGTATCTGGTCTTATGTCTCTTTTTTGCTCGACTATTGCTGAAGAGAAAGATAGCCTCATGGAGCAGGGTGTATGTATCAGGTTTAGTGGTGACAGAGCAAATTTGAGTAGTGATGTTTTAGAGAGTTTAGTTCTAATTGAAGAATTAACAAAAAATAATAGTAACTTAACTGTCATAGTAGCTATTGATTACGGTTCACGAAATGAGATAGTTAATGCCGTGAAAATTGTTGCTGCGAGTGCAGTCAGGGGGGATATCAAATGCGAAGACATAACAGAAGATGATATAACAAATAATTTGTATATCAATAATATTCCGTTCCCTGATATAATGGTACGCACAAGCGGTGAGCATAGAATAAGTAATTTTATGCTTTGGCAGATAGCATATAGCGAACTATATTTTATGGATAAGCTATGGCCAGATTTTACTAAAGAGGATATAAAAGATATTATCGATGTATATGTTATGCGCGATAGAAGGTATGGATTAGTTAAGAATTTATAGAAATATATGAAAATAGGTATGAGAATTAAGACAAGCACATTTTTTAGACTATGCTTAGCAGTGATGTTGACAACTGCGGCAACTATGTCATTCGCCCAAGTAGAACAAGCTTCTGATTCGATGAAGGTGACTCGTGAGCTAAATACTATGGACTATGTTCAGCCTGGTAAGTACATATTAAAAGATGTGAGAGTGCATGGAGTAAAGTATATTGATTCTGAGCTTATCATTAATGCTGCAGGACTTACACGAGGAGAGGAGATAGAGATTCCAGGAGATTATATATCATCGGCGGTGCGTAAATTGTGGTCGCAAAGATTCTATTCTGATATTAAGGCATATGTTACTATTGAGAATGGAGAGGCTATCATTGATCTACATATGAAAGAGCGTCCTCGTATATCAAGATGGGAGTTTACTGGTGTAAAAGAGGGGGAAAACCGTCAGCTTAGGGAGAAAATGGAGATAGCAAGCCACTCTGAACTATCAGACTACGTCATACATGGTGCAATGAACAATATTAGGGCATTTTTTGAGGATAAAGGATTCATAAATGTTGATATTGATGTGACTCAGCGTATTGATACAACCATGAAATTAAAAAATAACTTCGTGGTACTAACTTTTAACGTCAATAAAGGCGAGAAGATGAAGATTAAGAATATTAATTTCATCGGAAATAATAATGTTGAGACGAAAAAACTAAAGGGGGCAATGAAGGGAACGAAGGAAAAAACCCTTATAAATCTTCTTAAATCAGCTAAGTTTGACGAGAAGAAATTTGAAGAGGATAAGGGGTTACTTCTTGACTATTTGCAGAGTAGGGGATACCGTAATGCGGTTATACTTAGTGATTCACTGTATCAGATAGAGGATGATAGGCTTGCTCTTGATATAACAATTGATGAAGGAAATAAATTCTTCTTCCGTGATATTACATTTACTGGTAACACTAAGCACTCCGACGAGGAGCTAAAGCAAATTCTTGGAATTAAGCGTGGCGATACCTACGATAAGAAAAATCTAATGAGTCGACTGGGTAAAGATATGAGTGCAGATCCTATGGGTGGCGGTATCAATGTGTCGTCTATTTATAATAATGCGGGTCACTTAGCCTTTTCAATTGAACCTGTTGAGACAGTGATATCAGGAGATTCAATAGATATTGATGTTCGTATTTCGGAAGGTAAGCCATTCAAAATAAATGAGGTAAAAATTATTGGTAACACACGTACTAACGATAGGGTTATTCGTCGTGAATTACTAACTCGTCCTGGTGAGCTGTATAGTCAAGACGCACTTATACAATCAATACGCCAGGTAAATGCTATGGGGCATTTTACAGAGAATATAAATCCTGTGCCTATTCCGGTATCTGATGGGCTTGTTGATATAGAATTAAATCTTGAAGAGCGTCCAAACGACCAATTACAACTATCTGGTGGTTGGGGAGAGGCCTCTGGATTTATCCTATCAGTTGGGGTATCTTTTAATAACGTATCAATGCGTAATTTCTTCAAAAAGTCGGCTTGGAGGCCATATCCAACGGGTGATAATCAGAAATTACAGTTATCGGTTCAAGCGAATGGTAGCTACTATCAGTCATTTCAGGCAAGTTTCCATGAGCCATGGTTGGGAGGAAAGAAACCTAATTCATTTAGTATATCAACCCACTATTCAATGCAGTCGAATGGTAATTTATACTATGGCATAGAGGGAGATGGTTCATTTGCAACAACTGGATTCACTGTTTCATATGGTAAGCGCTTATCATGGCCCGATCCGAACTTTACCCTTATTGGTTCGTTCTCATATCAGTCATATATAATGAATAACTGGAGCTATTTTATCCTTGACAATGGTACATCTAATATAGTTACTCTGTCTGGGCAGGTAGGTCGTGACTCGAGAGATAACTTCTTATTTCCGCGCAGTGGTTCTGAATTATCGCTATCATTGACGGCAACGCCTCCATACTCTGCTTTCCGCTCAAAGGGCTATTATACGAATCCAGATTTAACAGATGAGCAGGCGTATAAATGGATAGAGTTCTATCAAATAGAGGCTAAGATGAAATGGTTCGTTTCAGCATTAGCAAACAAGAACCTAATATTTATGTTTGGTGCAGAATTTGGATATTTAGGCCATTATTTGAATACTCCTAAAGCGATATCTATTTTTGAAGGATACTCTATGGGTGGTGATGGTATAACGGGGTATAATGTATATGGAGTGAATACAATTGCGTTAAGAGGTTATGAAAATGAGGCTTTAACACCTAACGCACAGTATGGTGAGCAGGCAAGGCTATACAATAAATTCACCTTTGAAATACGTTATCCTATTATAATGCAGGCTACAACAAGTATTTACGCTTTAGCTTTTGCGGAAGGTGGTAACGCGTTTAGTGGCTGGAGGGATTACAATCCATTCAATCTTAAGCGTTCAGCGGGTGCTGGTTTACGTATTTTCCTTCCTATCGTTGGTATGTTTGGTATTGATTGGGGTTATGGATTTGATAGAGTACCGGGTAGTAGTACCGTTAGTGGCTCGCAATTCCACTTCTCAATTGGGCAACAATTTTAGAAAAGGGTGAGTATAGCTGTGGTAATTTTATAATTATTTAATATTAGAATTATGAAAAGGTTAATTTTATTTATCGTATTGTTTATTGGTTTCGGCACTGTTGCAGAGGCACAACAGAAGGTGTGCTATATATATAGCCAAAAG
This sequence comes from uncultured Rikenellaceae bacterium, assembly GCA_964367795.1. Lineage (GTDB taxonomy): Bacteria > Bacteroidota > Bacteroidia > Bacteroidales > Rikenellaceae > JADFUS01. Next base: position 12,392 of record CAYIZU010000027.1, read on the forward strand.
GTTCTTGAGAGTATGCCAGAATATAAGGAGGCAGTAAATACATTAAATAATATGTCTAAAGCGGCGAGAGAGAAGAGTGATGCCCTTTTTGAGGAGGCAAAAAATATGTTTAATGAATTCCAAGAGTATCAGGAGCGCATGTCCCAGTCTCAATACAATCGTTATAAGCAGATGGTAATTGACAAAGAGAAAGAGGCTAACGACTATGAGGAGAGAATGTTTGGTGAGGATGGTGAGATAGCAAAGAAGCAAAAAGAGCTAATGGAGCCCATAGAGAAGAAACTGCTTGCCGTGGTTAATGCTTTTGCTGAAAGAGGAAAATATGATATGATATATGATCTATCTATTGTTAAGTTAACAATATATCAAAGAGCTACATTAGATATGACAAATAGGATTATAGAAGAGGTGAAAAATTATAAAACTAATAAAATTTAAGAATGAAAAGATTATTTTTGTTGCTTATAGCAACCGTTATGGTTTGTGGTGCGAGTATGGCGCAGACTGTGAAATTTGGTAGAGTTAATTCTGGGCAGATTATCGAAGCACTACCTGAAACGAAGGATATCAAAACTAAAATTGAGGCAAGGAAGAAGGAGTTAACAGATCAGATAACTCAAATGCAAGAAGAGCTTTCAAGGAAGATGGCCGCTTTTGAAAAGGATGCTCCAACTCTTACTGGTCTTATTGCTGATCAACGCCGTAGGGATATCGTTGAATTACAAGGTAAGTTAGAGAATTTTGCTCGTGAGGCTGAAAATGATCTTGCGCAATTCCAAGCACAAATTACTGCTCCTGTATTTAAAAAAGTACAAGATGCTATTGATAAAGTATCTAAACTACAAGGTCTTGCATTTGTTATAGATGAGTCAGGGCAGGGAGGTCCTTTCGTATACTTTGATAAAACAAAATTTAAGGATATAACAGCTCTTGTTAAATCAGAGCTTAAAATTAAATAGTCAGTGCGATATTGTAAAAGTGAGGGAAGGGCAAGTTAGCTTTTCCCTTTTTTAGAATCTATATATTATGAGAGCAATTAAACCACATATTGGTATTTATGGTCGTTGTAATGCAGGTAAGAGTACACTGTTAAATTTCATTATTGGCGAGGAGTTAGCGATAGTATCAGAAGAGAGGGGGACGACAACAGACCCTGTACGCAGAAGTTTTGAGATACTTGATTTTGCGCCAATTATTGCAATTGATACGGCTGGTTATGATGATACATCATCTTTAGGATTGGAGCGTATTAGTAAAACTGTAGATACGCTGCATCATATAGACTTAGCTATTATATTGTATCGTGGAGAGTGGAATGATAATGATGCACAATTTCTTCAGAGAGTGAAGGGCGAGGGGGTTAACTACATCATAGTAAACAACTGCATTGATGGCTGTAGCGACGATAATAACCACAAAACAACTATGACAACAGTAGAGGAGAGGAATGCTATTCTTAATATTATTAGAGAGTCTCTTCCTGAACATAGCTATACCCAGCCCTCAATGATGGGGAAATATATATCAAGTGGCGATGTTGTTGTGATGGTTTGCCCTATCGACAGTGAAGCTCCAACTGGCAGATTAATTCTTCCGCAGGTGCAGGCAATTAGAGATGCTCTTGATAATATGGCAATATCAGTTGTGGTACAACTCGAACAGTTAGATGTTGCACTAAAACATAATCTATCTCCTAAATTAATTGTTACTGATAGTCAAGTAATAGAGGAAGTTATGAAGATAACTCCTAAGGAGTTACATAGTAGCGTCACCACCTTTAGTATTCTTCTCGCCGAATTAAAAGGTGACGTAGGGCTGTATAGAGAGGGTTTGAAAGCTGTTATGACCCTTAAGGCAGGGGATAAGATATTAATTATGGAGAGCTGTGTACATCAAACCAGTTGTGATGATATTGGGCGTGTAAAAATACCTAAGTGGCTTAATGAAAAGGTTGGTGCCGAGTTAGAATATGATTTCTTAGTTGGACTCTCTGCGCTACCCGATGATTTAGAAAAATATTCACTTATTATTCAATGCGGCGGTTGCATGATAACTGCACGTCAGCTCAAGAGCAGAATTTATAGAGTAAGTAATCGCAATGTTCCAATAACAAATTATGGTATGCTCATCAAGGAGCTACGTGGTTAATTGTCCCAATACTCATATACCTTAAGGGCGTTTGACTTGAGGTAATGCGTTCAAAAAAATATATTTCGCGAGTACGACTACTTGAATATTGAAATTTTCTGCCGATTTTTCATAAAAAGATAGAAAATTTTTTGGTATATTAAATTTTTTTCTTACCTTTGCAGTCATATCGCGGAGTGGAGCAGTTGGCAGCTCGTTGGGCTCATAACCCAAAGGTCAC
>CAYIZU010000028.1:0-4712 GCA_964367795.1 uncultured Rikenellaceae bacterium
ATTATCTCAAAAATACAATACCATTTGGGCTGACTGGCTCACCACTTTAAAATAATAAGACTTATGAAAACAATAGCTTTCTTACTAATATTTTGCTCTATATTTATTTCATCTTATGGACAAGAGCGTTCACGCACTCCATACCGATATTTAGAGAATGACAGGATAACACTCTATTATGAAACCGACAATGTAGAGGCTTATAAAAAACTTATACCAAAGGAGTTTGATATGCCGAGTAGGTGCTTAGTGCACGTATTTGTCATTGACTTCTACAAAATTGACAATGGACTACCTCCATACAAAGAGAGGCAGCAAGGAGTAGAATCAAAGAGCAAAAGGAGCATCATAGTGATAGCGGAGAGAGTCCCAAATCGCATAACTCTGAAATTTGGCGAGGGTGAAATTTCAACCAAAACAACATCGGAGTGTCTGTCATTAGAGCTAACACCATCTAAAATAATAGGGGTGTATTACCTTAAGAATACCATATCGTTTCGTTTAACAAGAGAGTTTTTAAAATAAAATTATTAATTTTGTAGAATAATGGGCGTAATGAGAAATAATATAATACTTGGAATTATCCTTTCGATGGGCGTTACTGTGATGGTTATGCTCCCTCGATTGGCTATGGGGCGTGGTGCGGAGTATCTCGATACGATAGCGATAAATACATTTGTGATGCTCGTTGTGACATGGTTTGGACATTTGTGGTTGCTCTCTTATGGTAGATACAGACGACTAATCACAACGATGTGGCTTCGCAATATACTCTCGATTGTGGTAGTTACTGTAGTGGTTTACTATCTACTCGAACTCATTTCGCCGGCTATTGATACAAGCGATAAAGGACGAATTTTTGAAATAGTCAAAAATCGTATTGATAGATGGGGTTTTTGGCGTGTGCTTGTTTGGAATATAATCTACCACTGGATTCTCTTCTCGCAGATGATTATTGTCGAGAAGAATAGCGCCGAACTAAAAGCAGCAAGTGCCGAAAAGCTCGCTTTAGAGACGAAACTAACCTCTCTTGGCGAGCAATTAAGCCCCCACTTTATGTTCAACTCACTTAATACAATCTCTTCGATGACCGAAGATGTGGCAGTACAGAACTTTGTTGAGAGGCTGGCAGGGGTATATCGTTATCTACTCACAAATCGCGACAAAAAGAGCGTACCTCTAAAAGCAGAACTCGATTTTGCTCAACAATATTGGTATATTCAAAAGGAGAGGTTCGCAGATGCAATAGATTTAGAGGTCGATATTCAGAGCGATTTAGATACTGTTCAGATTCCACCGATGACCCTGCAAACCTTGCTCGAAAACGCTATAAAGCACAATAAGGCAACAGCGAGAACACCGCTCAAGGTATCAATAGTTGAGTGTGAAGAGTATTTGATTATCTCTAATCAGGTACAGCCAAAAAACGTTGTTGCAGAATCTACTGGAATAGGCTTGCATAACCTTACAGAGCGGTACCGCCTATTATACAATAAAGAGGTGGATATTACTCAAAATGGACATTTTATTGTTAAACTACCAATCGTAAGAGTGTGAATATATTAATTATAGAGGATGAGTCCTTGGCAGCAAAACGCCTTTCGGAATTACTTATAAAGATAGACGACACAATCAATATTGTGGGCGTTGTGGATTCTATCGAACAGGGTGTGGAGTGGTTTACTGAAAACCCATCGCCTGAACTTATATTCTCAGACATAGAGTTGGCGGATGGCGTGAGTTTCGAGATTTTTAGGCAGGTAAAGGTCGAGTGCCCTATAATCTTCTGCACCGCCTACAATCAATATACAATGGAGGCGTTCGAGATAAACGCTATTAGCTACATCCTCAAACCAATCAGCCGTGAACAGGTGGCAAAGGCACTCGATAAATTCCACTCTATGCGAGAGATATTTATACCTACGAGCGAATCCACGGCATACAACGACCAAATTGAGGAATTGTTCAAATTAATAGGCAGGGGTGGCACCTCTCGTCAGCACAAATCAACCCTGATGATGAACGTAGGCGAGAAGATAATACCCATTTCTGTGAATGATATCGCCTATATCTATGCCACGAGCTCGGGCTTACAGATTACCACAACTTCCGGTAAGGAGTATAGCTATAACTCAACATTAGACGAGTTGAAATCACTGCTTGATGATGGTAAGTTCTTTCGCGCCTCTCGTCAATTCATTATCTCTCGCTGGTCGATACACTCAATCGAACGCTACTTCAACCGAACATTGATTGTTAAGTTGCATTATAAAACTCCTGAGGCGGTAAACATCTCACGCCTAAAAGCAAAAGCATTTTTGGAATGGATGGAGGTATAGTGCATTAAATTAATAAATCAATTTAGTGCGATTTATATTGCACATGTACTATACTCGCATAGCAATAGATGCATCCATTAGAACATGTGCTATAAAAATGTGTCTTATACCAAATAGATTGACAGTTTTAAACGATAACTTATAATTGTATTAAGAGGTAATCCGCACCATGGAGTAAATTATTAGAGAATATCTATTAGGTTTTAAGAGCGCAGAAATGTTAAGTGCGGAGGGTGTAATGGGCCAAAATGCGATTTTCAAGATGACAAGCTAATTGCTATATATTCAAAAATCCTTGTTGATATCATGTCATTTTCTTATTATAGATTGTGAAAATAATTCTATTTTCAAGATAATTATGGTGCGATTGTAAAAAAAAATATTATTTATTTTGTTATTTTTTTTGGATAATAAAAAATAATTACCTATATTTGTATTGTAACCCATAACACACACACACATGAAGAATTATTACAGAATTAATTTGCGGGGTTTTTCATTGCCAGAGCTACTGGTTGTACTTGTTATTGTTGGAATTCTTGTGCTTATCGCCCTGCCAAATTTAATGCCATTAATTTCTCGCGCTAAGAGCACCGAGGCGCAACAGCAATTAAATTTTATTTATTCGCTTCAAAAGAGTCATTTCTACACCCACTCTAAATACAGTAAGAGTATCGATGACCTTGATTTTGAGCAATCTAAACTGGTGACTGATGGCGGAGCGGCAAACTATCTTATTGAGATTATTGAAGCCAGTACCACAGAGTTCATTATTCGTGCAACCTCAGTTACCGATTTTGACGGCGATGGGGTTTATAATGTGTGGGAGATTAATCAAGACAAGGAGCTTAAAGAGACTGTTAAAGATTAAATAGTATGATAGCTATCATAACATTACCTTTGTTATGGCTTATATTATCAGACTCACTTTATCGTCGTATCGATACTATTCCATTGTTGCTCTTTGGAGCACTACAGCTCTATTATGGCGATATATATATTGCCATGATTAATAGTATTGTTGTTACGCTATTAATACTCTTTTTAAGTTTTTATGTAAAGATTAGATGGAATCGCAGTTCAACACTACGTGACTATTTTGGAGAAGGGGATGTTTTATTTCTTTACACCTTAGCTCCCATGTTTGATATATATAGCTTTATTGTTTTTGTCACTGTCTCATTCACTATGTCTGCCATATATGGTTACATTGTAGAGAGAAAAAGCTCCGTTCCTCTTATTGCAACCATTGGATTATGCTACATCATTTACCTAACCTATATTAATCCAACTTATGAAATATTTATCACTTCTATTGCTGCTTATCTTGTTTTCAACAGGTTTAAATGCGCAGAAAATTACACCGCACCTAACAGCGGACTCTTTGGTAACGACCGATTTAACATATAATAAGAAGATAAACATATCTATTAGTAAGGTCTCAATATCCGAACTATTGCATACCATTGCCAATGTTAGTGGCACAAACTTAAATATTAAATGTAGTAATACCAATTTAATATCGTGCAACTTCAATGATGTACGTATTGCTGATGTACTACTTTTTTTGGTCAATGAGTATAATCTTATGATTGAGCTTGTAGGTAATATTGTTTCAATAAGTGACCAACCCAATGTTGTGCCACTACCCACAAAGCCCGAGGTTTTTCTTAATACTAAAGATAGTACTATAAGTTATAATATAAAATCTAATTCGTTAATGGATGCTTCACGTGCCTTTATTGAGAGGGCAGGGATAAATATGGTTATCTCAAAACAACTTCATAATAGCAACGTGTATGGATATGCTAAGAATATACCTATAAATCAAGCTATCTCTGCATTTGCTGCATCAAACGACCTGATGGCAACAAAAAGTGATGAGGTATGGTATATTGATGCTATTAATCAAACCGATAGAAAATCTTTTACTCCTAAACAAGAAGACAGAAGAGTACAAGGATTATCTATCGATTCATTAGGTCTTATATCTGTTAATATAAGTAATCAGGATGTTAGCACTATTATTTCGGATATTTGTGGTAGACTGTCTCTTAACCACATATTTCTGAACCCCATAAATCACAGAGTTAATTTAAATGCTAAATCTCTAACTATTAATGGCTTTCTATCACTTATGTTAACAGATAGTGGTTATAGTTATTATTTGGATAATAATACCTATGTTTTTGGTAACGAAGACGCAAAGAGGGGCAATATAAGCGATGTTGTTGTATTTCGTATGAAGAGTCGTTCGGCTGAAAAGATTGAAGAGTTAATACCTTCATCATTAAAACGGAATGTATCTTTAAAATTCTTTAAAGAGCAGAACTCTATTATCATTAGTGGTGATAGAAAGGCAATAGGTAGAGT
>CAYIZU010000028.1:4722-5754 GCA_964367795.1 uncultured Rikenellaceae bacterium
ATAAGAGTGTACCGATGGTATCATTAGATATTATTATTGTTGATGCTCAAAATAGTAAAAGAAGCGAGATAGGTTTAACTGCAGGGATAGGAGAAGACCCATCACGGACAACAGTATCGACGGCAAATGGCGGCATTGCGCTTCAGTGGGGAGCAGTTGATATTAATAATTTGATAAATAGATTTAATAACTTCACAGGTGTCAATATTGGAAAGGTCCCAGATGAATTTTATGCTAATCTGAAGCTATTGGAGGAGATAGGAACAGTTGAATTACGCTCAATGCCGCGCCTTGCAACACTTAATGGGCACTTAGTAACGCTAAAGAGTGGAGAAACGCAATACTACAAAGAGAGTCAAAATAATATAATAGGAACTCAAAACCCCATAACTTCCGAATCGTATCTTTGGAAGAGCGTAGAGGCTAATATGGATATACAAATAACACCTTTTGTTAGTAGTGATAATCAAATAACATTAGAGATAAGTATCGAGCAGAGTGAATTTTTAGGACGCGAAGAGAAAGATGCTCCGCCGGGTGTCGCAACACGAAAGTTCAATGCCATAGTACGTGTTGGTAGCGAGGATATGATACTGCTGGGCGGCATCGAACGTAATAGTGTTGAGAATATTAATAGCGGACTCCCTTTCTTAGCTCGTATTCCCATTATTAAGTGGTTCTTTGGCCAAACGATAAATAGTAAGAGTTCGCATAAATTATCGGTATTTATAAAGCCTACTGTCAGCTATAATGTTGATGGCCATAACGTTGTTGCGACAACAAATAATAGTAAAGAAAATATTATTGAACTATCCAAAATGGAGAAAGGAGGAGCTCCATACACTAAAAAGGAGCTACGTAAGCTAAAACGTGCTTTACGAAAAGGTAAAAGTAGTACACATATTAAAAACGACGTGCTATGAAACTAAATATAGAAATTGTAGGTAATGATATAAAGGTTATTACAATAGATAAGGGATATCGTAGGTATAGCGCTAAGGCAGTAAATGCTCCAACTGCTATTGTCATCAC
>CAYIZU010000028.1:5764-6001 GCA_964367795.1 uncultured Rikenellaceae bacterium
TTGATAGCACAGCTAAGCGCATAACATCAAATCCCGATTTAGTATGGCAACAAAGGGGAAATATTATATTTTTTATACGAAAAGAAAATCATAATAAAATTGTTTCAAAATATGATAACTATCTATTTTACCACCTTACGGCAGAGTTTAACGATGAAACAATAAAAGAGGTGGCGGATATATTTTATAATAACTACTATACATTTAGAAATATATTTATATATCCATCTATTCAGT
>CAYIZU010000028.1:6058-7056 GCA_964367795.1 uncultured Rikenellaceae bacterium
CTCATTACTGTTTTGTTATTAGTGGCGGCTAACTATTTTGTTTTTGATAAGCTATCACAACATAATAGTATTCTTAGTCGGCAAATTTCGATAAAGAGTACCACTATCAGTGACAACAAGAGGAGAGATAGTGAATATAGGCGCGTTATGAACAGCGTAGAGGTAGATAGAAAAATAGGTAATGCAGGAATAACAGATAAAATAGCCTCTACTTTACCACTATCTTTATCATTAACAAATTTCTCTATTGAGCCTCTTATACAAAAGCCACGTAGCGGGAGGGATATATCGAACAAACGAGGATATATAACAATTAAGGGATATACAGCCCGCGTGGAGGATATTCCGAAATGGATAAATAAATTAGAAGGTATTGATTTTATTAGCGATGTTAAAATTTTAAGTATGTCTCGCGATAAAATGAATGCTAAAACTATATTTGAGATTGAAATTATTCTAAAATAATAGATTATGAGAGGAGCTGCATTACCATCAATATTGGTTATATCAACGGTTATGGTGTTTATGCTCTTGGTACTAATAAACACTACAGATAAGCTTAACTCTATCGCCTACAATTCGATAAATAGATTGCAAAATCAATATAATATCGAGTCGGCTTTAGAGCGCCTGTGCTATGACTCGTTATTTTACATAAAACGAAATACGCAACCTTTCGTCGGTGATAAAAATAATATTGTTAGGTGGTATGAGAAAAAATTTGGACTTTATAAGCGATTAATCCTATCGGCAGAAGATGTTCAAAGAGAGGTTATTATCGGATCTCGTAATGGTTACAAAGATACGCTATCGTTTTGGCTTAGTAACAACGGTAGAGCACTATCAATGAGTGGTTTTTCAAACATAGATGGAAGAGTATTCGTTTCGTCGTTAGGTGTGTCCTATAATCAAATACGTTCTGAGTATTTTTGTTTTGAAAATATTGTTATTTCTAATATTTGAATATCTTGTTAGAAGTTACCTTTAATTTGATATTA
>CAYIZU010000028.1:7066-14710 GCA_964367795.1 uncultured Rikenellaceae bacterium
ATCTGAAGTTCTCTTATCGGTATCGCTAAATGATACTATTATCGTGGCGAATAAGGTTATTGTTCCCGAAAACTTTAGTGGTGCGGTACAGATATTTGCCACAGATACGGTAATAATTAAATCCTCCGCTAAGCTTACATATCCGTCTGGAATTTTTATTGTGGGTAACGACGATAATTGCTACATAGAGATGGGGGAAAATAGTGAGATTAGTGGATATATAGCATTACTCTCACCAAAGCGAGATAAAAGAACAGTAAGCAGTAACTACTATCAATCGCAATCTGCCACGCTTCGCGGGTTGTTGTACGTTGATGGAGTTGCGGAGGTACACGGAATAGTTTCGGGAAAGAGTTTCTTTAAGGAGTTAGCAATTTTTACGCGCGATGGTATTTACTCAAATACTATATATAATGCAACCTTTTTAGATGGTGGAGATATAGCATATCCATTTCTTCTAAAAGATTATGGAGGTAGAAAGGAGGTGGTGAAGTGGTTAAAATAAACACCATTAAAGGATCATCTATTATTGAAGTAATAGTATCCACTATCGTATTTATGATAACTTTCTTCATTATTATTAATACAATAGTGAGATATGAGAAAATTTTTCCAGCAAAAACAAACATGATAGATGTAGAGACAACACTCAAGAGCTTAACAGACCGTTATACTGCAAATTATATAGAGTCGAAAGTAGTTGAACACCACTACGAATGGGGCGAAGTGATAATTGAAATAAAACAGTTAAACAGTGAACTTTTTTTGATTGTTTCAACGGCACGAACAAAAAATAATAGATTAATAAGAGTAAAAAGAATAGCAAGGATATGAAAAAATATGAAAATATAATAAAATTACTATTGCTTTTTGTGGGACTACCATTAGTGGTTTGGCATTTGGCTTTAGCAAAAAGCTATACGCTTTGGAAAGATGTAGAGAGAAAAAAAGAGCAGTTGCAATTATTACAAAATAGACCTATTAATAGCGATAAACCAGTTGAGATGATTAATCGCGAAATGACAATAGTGGACTACATAACTAATAAACTAAAAATAGGAGTAGATAGATATAATAGCTATATATTTTGCTTAAAAGATAGTGATTATGATGTTGTTACCGAAGAGGTGCGTATGATTGGGAAATACAATACTCTCGTACGAGGATTAAACTCTATTGAAGAGAGTGGCTGGACTATTTTTTCGCAAACATTTTCGATTGCTACCGACATACGAACAAAGCAAGAGGTTTTGCAGCTTACTATCATTGTTAAGGATATAAAAAAGAGAGGAGGCGACAATGAAAAATAAAAAAGTAGTACTGTTATTAACTGCAATGGTGATAGGGATATGGGGTGTTATTTTTTATAAGTTTTTCGTAGGAAGGCAAAGTGGTGATGGTATATCAAGTGCCCCTATTAAAAAGAGTGCTCATAAGGAGATTGCTAAAAAGAGGCTATCTCTTAACTATCCCGATCCGTTTAAAGAGGTGCGTACGAGAATAACTCGTAAAGCCCCCATTGTCTCACCACAAGCTAATAATACATCCATTGACGAAGCGATATATATAGATTTTGAGTATGCTGGGGTTATTGAGTATAACAAAAAAATGAAGGCAGTTATAAATAGAGATGGGAGGAGTATAATACGAGCCAAGGGAGACTCTATATCAAGGTTCAAAATCATAAGCATAACAAAAGATTCTATAATAATTAGAGGGAAAATGATACACATAATACGAAAATAATATTAGTATGATAACAACAGAAATATTGCAAATATTATCGTCAAAAGAGGCGTATAACTACATGTTAATACCATTTAATGAAAATAGCGATACCGTATCGTTCTACGGCTCGATAGAGAACAATTACTCATCTGTAGAGAAAGAGTTATCTGTTATTATGGGAAAAAAGATAATGATAGAAAAGATAGAAAGTGATGACTTTAATAAAATGCTCAACAAATATTACCAGAGTAGAGAGTCGGGAAATAGTGTAGCAACCCTCAGTACAATAAGCACGGGACAAAATTTTCTGATGGAGCTTATTGAACAGGCATATAGCTCGTATAGTAGCGACATACATTTTGAACCATATGAGGATAGATGTCGTATACGATTTCGTATTGATGGTAAGTTAGTAGAGAAATTTATTATTGATAAACCAAATTATGTGTCGCTCGTGAATCAAATAAAAATTGTGTCGAACTTAGATATCTCAGAAAAGCGATTACCACAAGATGGGCGCATATTTTTTCATAGAGATGATATGAAGTTTGATGTGCGCGTGTCGTCACTACCAACAATATATGGCGAAAAGGTGGTGTTACGACTCTTAACACGCCACGAACAACTGCTTAATATTGAAAATTTAGGCCTCACAGAGAAACAGCATAACGACTATATCGAAGGTGTACGTCATCCACATGGGATGGTGTTAATAACAGGGCCTACTGGTTCGGGAAAGAGTACAACACTATATGCTACGCTGCGACTTCTAAATAGTATAAACACAAATATTCTAACTATTGAAGATCCCGTTGAATACACTTTAGAAGGAGTAAACCAGGTGCAATTAAAAGAGGAAATAGGTCTCACCTTTGGTAGTGTATTGCGAACATTTTTGCGTCAAGATCCCGATATTATTATGCTTGGAGAGATTCGTGATATTGATACTGCTCAAACAGCAATACGAAGCGCATTAACTGGACACCTAATTTTAAGTACCATACACACAAATAGCGCGTGGGGAAGTGTATCGAGGTTAATTGATATGGGAGTACACCCATATCTTATATCAGGAACGATTGTGTTGTGTATGGCGCAACGGCTAATACGTCTATTGTGCCCTCACTGTAAGTGTTTCGGAGAAGAGTATTATATAGCTATTGGCTGTGATAGATGTTATCATACTGGCTATAAAGGAAGAAGGGCGATATATGAGGTAATACCTATTGACGACAAATTAAGAAATAGTATACGCAATGGAGAGTATGATGTTAGTGATTATCTTTCGCAACAAGGAGTGACAACTCTTGCTGATGCTGCACAACAACTATTAAACGAAGGCTTAACAACGAAAGAAGAGGTTTATTCAATAATGCAATATTAAGAGCTATGAGAGCAACAACGATGGTGGAAATATTAGTAGTACTTATTATCGTATCGATAGTTATCGGTTCTGCCTTTAGTGGTGTAGAGATAGTTAAGCGATTATTATCTATACAACTCTCCAAACAATTAGATAATATAGACATGTATAGTAGTCGGACACAGCTCATGAAAATTGTAGAGATGGCAGATAGCGCACATAAAGAGTATGATAACAATATTTTGTTATTCAAGCACAACAAATCATTTAGTGAATTAATACACAGTGACTCATTTTTAATTGTCGATGTATTAAAAGTAAGCGATACTCTTTTCAATAATGTTATGGACATACAGTTAATAAAGGGAGAGGGGAGTGATTCAGTTGTTGTTATCATGAACAACACTCGACTTATTTTTAATACCAAACCCCAAATATATAATAAACATTTAAACGAAGAAGCGAAGTATAGTTATGATAATAAAAAAGATATCAAACAGTAAAAAAGAGATGTTTTTCTCTGAGTTAGAGTCCTACTTGTCGGCCGGATTGGACTTTAATACTGCCTTTTCAATGCTCATAGAATCACAACAGGATAGGTGGCTTAGGCAGTTAATAAACAATCTCTACGAGGCAGTCATACGAGGTGAGACCTTAGCCGACGCAATGGTAGCGAGTAATCAGTTTGCACCTCTCGATTATGGAGTTGTACGAATAGGTGAGCAGACGGGTAAATTAACAGATTCGCTAATATTCTTAACAAACTATTACCACGGCATAATAGCTCGTAAGCGCATAATAATTGGGGCGTTAAGCTATCCATTAGTAATAATATTTGCCGCAATAATAGTAATGGTTTTTATGCTCACGGTTATAGTACCTATGTTTGAACAAGTTTATAGTCGTATGGGTGGCGAGATGCCTGCAATTACACAAATGGTAATATCTATATCGGAAAATTTCAAATGGGTATCACTACTATTATTCATCTGTTTTATCTTTATAACTGTAGTGTTAAAAGTCAATGGAAAAAGTGAAAAGGTAAAATGTATAAAAGATAATTTCGTGCTAAAAATACCATTAGTGGGGGTGATAATAAAAAAAAATATAGAGGTGCGGTTCTGCGTACTGTTACATCTTCTATACAGCTCGGGCATACCTCTATTAACCGCAGTAGGCATGTTGCGAGATATTATCACCCTTCAGCCGTATCAAAAATCTTTTGATGCTATGATTGGAGGCCTTGAAAGAGGCGATACAATAAAAAGTATTATGATGCAATATAATAAATTATATAGTCGAAAATTGACAGTGCTAATCGGTGTAGGAGAAGAGACAAACCGTTTGAGTAGAATGCTAAAGAAGGAGGCGGAAGATATCGGTAAGGAGTTAGAATATAGCTTAAAACAGTTAGGTAATATGTTAGAACCTATTTTGATAATGTCAGTAGGGGCAATAGTAGCATTTATTCTAATAGCTATGTACATGCCAATGTTCAACATGGGTATTATAATTAAATAACGAAAGGGGGTGTAGGGAGGAAAATTATTACTAATACTCATATGTAGTCATAACACAAGGTGTTAGTGGCGATAATAAACAACATTCTTATAAATAAGTGACCGACGGGAGAATATAAAGTCCTTTCGGTTGGAATTTCACACTCTAAATTTAATGATTATGAAGAGATTTTTTATAATTTTGATATTCTTATGTTCAGTAATATCTTTAGGAGCACAAGACTTTAAACCTGGACAGCAAGCACAAGGTTATCTTGATTCAAAAAATGCAACAGTAGACCATTCAACAGGACTTTTTCACTATAAAGTTCCAATACACACTATTAAATCGGGAAATTTTGAATTGCCCATATCGTTAAACTACGTTGGTAAGGGCGTGAAATATGAGGACAAGCCAGGGATAATAGGATATAATTGGACCCTTAATGTGGGGGGAGTTGTTACTCGCACTATTCGTGGTGGAATTGCGGATGAGACACTATCAGAGGGTTATATTCATCTAAATTACAACTCGGTGCCAACGCCAGAACAGGTTGAGTTAGTAAATAAACGAGAGGTAGATGGTGAAAGTGATATTTTTACCGCTGTATTTGGAGGGCAATCCGTTAATTTTATAATTCTCAAAAATGATGCAGCAGAGATATATGCCGAGCCGTTAGAACGCACAAATGTAAAAATAGAGATAGAGTATGAGGATTTGGAAATTACAGGTTGGGTAATAACTGATGAGAGTGGAAATAAATACTATTTTAGGCAACAGGAATGGACAAAAGATATTGTAAAAGAGGATGCTATTAGCTTTAATGGAGTGCGAGATAAAAGTTACATATCATCATGGCATTTGTCAAAAATAGAGCCATTGAATGCCGAGCCTATTACTTATCACTATGAGGAAGATGTAACAAAATGGAGTAATATATCAGATAATAACATTAATGCTAACCTGCATTATTTTTCATATACGATGAAATATAAATACGGCATGCGTATGCGAGAAAGACCTTTCGATTTTTCAAGATATAAAGATGAATTTAATGAATATCTTGATTGGGCAAATTTGCATATAAAAAATTATAGCATATTTGTATTAGCAAGTGAAAATCCAGAGTTCATAAGAGATGAAATGACGCGTATAAAACGTATAAAAGATTCAATATTTCTTGAAACAACTGTAGTTTGGCGTAAAAATCCTGATTACGATAAAATAATGAACTTTATTTACGGATATAAAAAATTAATGGGTTTAATTAATAACATAGCCGAAGTGCAAAATGCTACAATGGAAATAGTTGATGCTTTAGATGTTGCTATATTAGCACTTGAGGGTTATGATGATTACCGCATAGCTCATGCAATCAATAATTTAAACGGAGCAAGACAATTAATATATACATGTCTTTCGGAGGTAAATTATATTGATGAAAATATAGATAGTGGAGGTGTATTATTTCATGTATTATCACCACGGTTATCCACTATCAAGTACAATAACAGATATGTATCATTTAATTATTATGCTTATATGCTAAGCTCTGTTAATATTAATGACGCGCTAAATCACACCACAAACAAAATAGAGCTAAGTAATACGAAACAACTTAATGAGATATTATACAAAGACAATAAGGGTAACGTATATGATAGGATTGCATTTGAATATTATGATCTAATAGACAACAATCTTGCTTATGATATATTTGGATATCCAACTGAAAGTTTCCCGGATGAACCTGAAAATTTTATTGTTAGGTACATATATGGAGATTTAACAAAGCACATGTCAATGTCTAAAATAAGACTTAATAATAATGATGCTATTAGTATTAATTATGAATCAAATAGAATTGTTATAGATAATGATAATATTCCTCATGGCGGTATAAGAATAAAATCATTAGAATTATCTCGATATGATTTAGGCACAGTAGATAGTATTAAATATCACTACCCAATGCCTGGGGCATTAGTATACAATAATTATAGCAGTGCAGAAGTTGTTGATTATGGCTTTCAGGATATTGTTATAAGTACACGTGTTAAATACTACGGCAATGCGTATATAAATACAGGTAATAATAATTTGTATTACCCACATGTAGAAGAGGAGTATGTTGGTAAAGGAAAAAAAACGTACTTATTTTATACCCCGGGGTATTTTAATATATTATACGATAGACAATTTACATATAATAATATTTATAGTAAAAATTATAAATTTTGGCTGTATGGACTCCCTTTATCGACAATGATTTATGATAACAATGGAAACCTAAAGTCAAAAATTAAGAATAAATATTATCTTGAAAGTTTAAATAGCACATATAACGGCATATATAACATTGAAGAATATTTTGAAGTGTATGATAATATGGGCATAAGCTATAATGGAATCATGCATCAAATAAAATCATATGAGTACTATATGGATATTGATAAGGTGGATGATCATTTTTCGACAGCGCAAGTGACTGGGTGGATGGCACAATTTTTTAACTATACTAGAGATGTCTACGAACCTAACATACGACCTCGATTAAACCCAATATTACCAGAACAACGCTGGGAGTTGCAGTATGGTGGTAAGGTGCTGCTATCCGAGCAGGTAGAGTATCGCTATGAAGATACAACATCTGATGTGGATTCAATAGCGCCGTTTAGCGTTAAAAAGTTTTATTATGATAATTTAGAGAATTCCATTTATCCAACGAGGGTTGTGACTACCAATTCTAAGAGTGAAAATTACACATCAGTAACAACAAGAGTTGTAGATATGGCATTATCTGATGAGGTAATCGACGGTATGAAAGAGCAAAACATTTTGACCCCAATAATAAAGGAACAGGTTTTTAAAAATGATGTTCTATTGGTCGATAAAGTTAATATTTATGGTTCTGCTACGATTGATTCAGTAGAATATTATGCTCTCACATCGCAAAAAAGCTATAACCCATCCAGTGATGAGACCATGAAATCATTTTCTAATATAAATAACAATCTATATAGCTATGGAACAGGC
Source organism: uncultured Rikenellaceae bacterium (assembly GCA_964367795.1). GTDB lineage: Bacteria > Bacteroidota > Bacteroidia > Bacteroidales > Rikenellaceae > JADFUS01. The sequence goes on from CAYIZU010000028.1 coordinate 14,694, forward strand.
GACTATAATACCGAAAG
>CAYIZU010000029.1:0-14678 GCA_964367795.1 uncultured Rikenellaceae bacterium
TTTCTGATTATTATAGTTCTTAGATACCCCAACCATAGAAAAAATTATGTTTCTATCCTCTACTGCCATAATACAGTATTCATTTTCCTCGTTAGTAGCCTCTTCTTCCTCAACAAATTGAGTCATACCTGCTGCATTAAGGATATTATACCACTGAAACACCTTCTTTATGTCTGAAGGACGTACTCTCTCCTTATCATATGAAGGAAGATATGTTTCAAACATCTCCGCTAACTCCTTCGGGCTATTTTTATGGTTAAGTGCAGCTCCTCCGTTTAGTTTTTCGCTCATGGTTTGAAAAATCTCGGCTAAAGGTACATCTTCACCCTCTGTGTACATTGCTATATCATTAAGAGAACTAATCTGTGAATGAGCAGAAACCTGCATACGCCTCCCATCCGCCATAGCCTCAATAATAATTCCGTTCTTCCCTTGCGCTAAATATCTAAACAGTCCCGGCTGTCCAGATATTGATAAAATCTCTGAAAATTTCATTTCTCTTCTATTTTTAGTAAAATCTATTTATAGTAACTCGTCTGGAGCAAACTCCGGAGCAACGAACTCCTGCTTCCCTCCAAGTGAGAACCTAATATATGTTATTGCCATACCTTCATTAAGGTACCTTTTTTCATATGTCGTTTGTATTGAACACAACTCCTTAACAAACCTATCTGCATTAGGGTATATATCATTACAGCTTTCAAACACCGTAAGAGAATTCCCCTCTGCAACAGCTTTTGTATATTCATGCAGATGCTGACTATCCGTTTTAAGATGTACAACGCCATCATCTTTTAAGAATTTTGAATAGAAACTCAAAAACTCTGGTGCAGTAAGACGCTTTTTGACACGATTTTTTCGTAACTGCGGATCGGGGAAAGTAATCCATATCTCAGAAATCTCACCCTCAGCAAAAAACGATTCAATAAATTCAATACGTGTACGAAGGAAACCAACATTGTCAATCCCCTCTTCTGTGACACTCTTGGCTCCTCGCCACATACGAGCCCCTTTTATGTCTACACCGATGAAATTATAGTCTGTATAGTGCTTTCCAAGCTCAACACTATATTCACCTCTACCGCAACCTAACTCTAAAACAATGGGTTTATCATTTCCAAAGAAATTGGCACCCCATCGCCCCTTCAACTTATAATCTTTATGAAATATCTCGTCAAACTCCGGCTGCACAAGAACCTTGAAGGTTTTATTTTCTTCAAATCTCTTTATCTTATCTTTTCCCATAATAACTACACCTTAGGAGCTCCATTTCCCCCTTTATTACCGCCTTTAGCTCCTTTATTTCTATTATTATTCCACTTTCGACGTGGTTTATTATTATGTTCGCTCTTTTCCGTAGGCACTGCACTACCCTCCTCCTGCGGCTTCGATACTTTTTCGTCATTATCCTCAGATCTACGTACCTTATTATTCTTGCGATTATTACGACGTCTCGGCTCTTTAGAGCCTTTATCAAAACGAGTTATGCTATCATCTCCAACAACATTTGCATATTCGTGCTTAACCTCATTTACGTCAATAGCAGTTTCGATGCGCAAAGTATCAACCTTGATACCCTTGCGATTTAGGTGCATTATTTCTCGTACTCTACCTATAGGAATAGATATTACATTAACCATCGAAGCAGGGTCGCTACTAAAGCTCATCTCTCCTTTGATAATATCACTCTTCACAAGGAAATATTGAGCCTCCTTAGTCTCAAGAGGTGCCTTAACACGTGGGAAAGATTTTCGGGCATCAATATACGAATCAACTTCGTAATTTAAACAACACTTCAACTTACTACACTGACCAGCCAACTTCTGCGGATTTAAAGAAATCTCTTGAAAACGGGCAGAATTAGTTGTCACCGACACGAAATTTGTATTCCATGTTGAACAACATATCTCTCTACCACATGGCCCAATGCCTCCTATGCGACCCGCCTCTTGACGAGCCCCAACTTGTTTCATCTCGATGCGTATCTTAAACTCTTCAGCAAAAACTTTTATTAACTCCCTGAAATCAACACGCGCATCAGCTATATAGTAAAATATTGCTTTAACCCTATCTCCTTGATATTCTACATCGCCAATCTTCATATTAAGTCCTAACTCCTCTGCAATACGACGCGATTTAATCATTGTACTATGTTCTAAGGCTATAGCCTCTTGCCACTTTACAATATCTCCGCTTTTAGCCAGACGATATATCTTTTTAAACTTAACATCAACGGGATTAAAACCCCTGCAACGCATCTGTTTCCTAACCATATTTCCAGTCAAAGATATTATGCCTATATCATGTCCCGGAGTACCTTCAACAGCAACTATATCTCCAACCTTTAGAGGTAAGTCATTAACATTCTCATAGTAGCCTTTTCGGGTATTCTTAAAACGTACTTCAAAAATATCTTCCCTTCTATCTACTTCACGTAACGGAGCCTCCCAGTCAACTGAACCCAACTTACGCGCTCCCTCACAGCTATAAGCAACAGCTTCACCGTCTGCCTCTGTATCGAAAAACGCACCACGCTCTATTACCAATTTCTTATTATCCATTTATACCTATTTTGTAACCCAAACGTTTACCGGTACTGATTTTATTGTGCTCCATGCGCGTATTAACCTGCTCAACCTCTATAATTCGAGCTGTTTCAAGCGATGGAACAAAAAGCTCAAACTCCATAGAGTAGAGCATCAGTGCCTCTATTATATTTATTGTTATATCCTCTGTTATTATGTTCTGCCCAAACGTATAGTAGCTATAATGCCCAAGTGCCTCACCATCGGCAAAGAAGTATCCATCTCTATTAATGAATATCCTTGCAACAAGATAACCTTCATCTTCCGAACGGTTTTTTTTAAACGATTCAGATAAAAAATTATATACATTAACAACACCACATAACGTGTTATATGGATTCTCTTTCGAATAGCTCTCACTGTGTACTGGATGCTCTTCGGGAAATTGAAACACGTTAGTATGCATATTAAATAATAGTAAGTCTTCATCAAATTGCAACTGCGCATCAAAAGAGCCTTTATCTCTATACTCTACTTTTATCTCCTTACTATTAAGCACCTCATCATTTATCTCTCCAGATATTTCATGAAGATTATTCTTTAGCATCTGAAAAAACTCCAACGTGCGCTTATAACACTTTCTCTTCTCCTCGCTCTTTCCATTGAGCACATCTATTATCTGCTTTCGCACAGACAAACCATCATCCATATTTATTTATTTAAGTTAAACTACTTCTGCTTCGGAGCAATAGACTCGCGCATAGAGGTATCAGCCTGTATATTTTTTAATTTATAATAGTCCATGATACCAAGATTACCACTTCTAAATGCCTCCGCAATTGCAAGAGGTACCTCCGCTTCTGCATCTATAACCCTTGCACGCGCCTCTTGGGCCTTTGCAAGCATCTCCTGCTCTAATGCAACAGCCATAGCGCGCTTCTCCTCTGCTTTCGCCTGTGCAATATTCTTATCGGCATTTGCTTGATCCATCTGTAAGAAAGCTCCAATGTTCTTACCAACATCAATATCAGCTATATCAATAGAGAATATCTCAAATGCAGTACCAGTATCTAATCCTTTTTCCAATACAATACGAGAAATAAAATCTGGGTTTTCTAATACACTCTTATGCGAATCTGAAGAACCTATCGACGATACAATACCCTCTCCAACACGAGCAAGGATAGTCTCCTCACCAGCACCACCGACAAGCTGTTTAATATTCGCCCTAACAGTAACACGCGCCTTAGCTATAAGCTGTATACCATCACGTGCCACCGCCGATACAGGTGGAGTATTAATAACTTTAGGATTAACAGACATCTGAACAGCCTCGAAAACATTACGACCTGCTATATCAATAGCTGTTGCCATCTTGAAATCAAGACTTATACTCGCTTTCTGTGCCGACACAAGAGCATGTATCACATTTGGCACATTACCACCTGCCAAATAGTGCGACTCCAGTTCATTTGGATTAAGTGTTAACCCTGCCTTAGTACCCTCTATCATAGATGTTACTATTACCCCAGGTGGCACTTTACGCCAACGCATAAGCATCAATTGAAGAAGAGATATCTTTACTCCAGAAATTGTTGCCGAAAACCATAAACCAACTGGTACGAAATAGAAAAATAGGACTAAAATAACTATTGCCGCTATCGGCATAATAACTAAATAAATCTCGTTCATAACTTTTAATTTTTGTGTATTAATAATATATGTGATACATCTACTCTTTTACCTCTACTGTGACTACATTATCGTCGAAACCAACTACAACAATCTCACTCTTCGGGTCAACCATTCCAGATAGGGACTTAGCCTCATAACTCTTACCTTCGATGATAATACTTCCCATCGGCGATAAACGTGTTTGAGACACTCCACACTGCCCTATAGTGACAGAATCTCTAACACTTGGCACAGAGGAGTCACTATTTTCTCTAAGTGCTAATTTAGATAAATTTTTCTTTCTTATAGCATAAAAAAGAGCCAATAGAGATATTGCTGCAGCCACCATAAAGGTTGCGACTGCCCATCCAAAGCCGAAATCGGCATATACAAGAACAACAGCATAAATCACAGCTGCCAAAGCACCAATAGCAGCAACTGTCACACCTGGCAACAATAAAGCCTCGACTATAACAAGGAAGGCTGCTAATAAAATCAATAAAACAATAAATAGAATATTCATACTCTTTAAATTTTTATGTTAAAACTATTTTGGTATTGCCACTATCTCTCCATTACCTATTACCTTTTGAGCTCTCACTGCATCTAAGTAGTTATTAAAATAACCAACAGAATATCTATTGTTAATCTTCACTATAGGCTTACTTGAATAACTCTTCCCAAGTGTTTTCTTAACATCATCACTCAAAACATCAAAAGCAACACGATACTTATTCTTAAAAACATTAATAGGTATAACCACCCCATCAGGATTAACTTTTCCGCCCTTGCGCCACTCAACAACAGCCGTTTTAAAACCAAGCCTTGCTAACTTTATCTCATCTGCCTTTGCATCATCTCTTGTTTTATATACTCCCGCATGGTATTCATACATACCAGTCTCACTACGGAACAACGAAACTGGATTTACTCTCTTCAACGAACCAATATACTTTAATTGATTCTTAAGAACATATATCCTAACAGTGTATATTGAACCAATAGAGGGAATTTGAACCTCTTTAACAATATTACTCTTTGAGTGCTCTCCTTTTCCTCCGATACTTACATCACTGAAATTAACATACTGCAATCTTGGAATATCTATCTTATTAACTTCAAAACGTTGCCCCTCTAATCTCTTAATACTAACTTTTATCGAATCCAACGAAGAGGTATATGCTAACTTCTCCGCTAAGTTCTTCTCATACGAAAGGATAAGACTCTTCTCCATTGGATAAGAGTAGAAAATAGGAGACAATTTACTCTCCCCTCCCTCCTCTCGCATGCTTTGTATATCTCTGAACCTATTATTCAATTCGTTAATGGTATCAATAGGGACATTCAATTTATCTAACAGAACTGCATATACATCTATCTTCTTCTCAAATATATCCCTCCAGCCATCTGATAGTTCATCCTCAAATTTCTTTATTCTGTTAAACTCCCTATCAGTAATAATGAATAGAGAATCTGCCACTATTCCACTCGATGTCGAACGAATAAGCCTCTCGGCACGTTGAATAATATCAACGCTTTTAAAAAGCGAATCACGATAAGCAAAATATATATCATCCTTATTCTCCTCACTTAACAAGTGGTCAAAATCTCTTTTTGAAAGATTATCTCTAAAAAACTTATTATCCACCAACCTTTGATACGACACAACGGCTGAAATTTCGTTTTTACCAGACTCACCACTATTTAAGTCCCTTATTATATACTCCTGCTCTATTGCCTGACACTCCGAAGTTAATCGACCTATTGAACTTCTTATCTCAAAAAGTTTATTTTCGAAATTTAGAACACTATCAACTAGCAATTTATTCCCCTGGTCAGCACTTGCTCGCCTCTTTAAATCCGACACCTTACTAACTAAACCCGTCTGCACGCGTTTCAATGAATCAATCTGCATCATCTTATCACGATACGTCACATCAGCATCTAAAGACTCCGCATATTGCGCAAAAACAACTACTGGGAAAAGCAAAATCCCTAACAATAATGCTAATCTATATCTCAAAACCTCCATCTCTTTAAGCTCACAAATTATAATAAAACTTCCGAACCTCAAAATTAGCAATTTATTTACAAATAAAAAAATTTATCCGAAATTTTACGACTTTTTTTTTATTAGACCACACCCTTACCTACAAATCTCTGGAATACCCTCTTCTTATTTGTTCTTTCTCTTCATCAGATTTTGCTTTCGGTAGAGCTATCCACAATATAATGTAAGGTAATAAGCCTATACCATATATAAAAAAAAGAACAATTGCCAACACTCTCACCAAAACAATACTTGTATGTAGATAAGATGCTGCTCCTGCACACACACCACCAAACACCGCCTTGTCACCATCACGCATCCATATAGGACGCGAAGAAGAGTAACTATTATCATCTTTCACCTCCCCAAAATAGTGTGGGGAGCCAATAGTTACCATCACCTCTTTAACCATCTCAATATTAACAACATTATTGAATGTTGTTAAACGCCCTGAAAGAATATCCGCAATACGACTTTCGATATCACTCATTATCTCACTAAATCCATCCTTAAGGTCAACACGACGCCTTATATCCTTCAAGTAATTGTCCAGCATATTATAGGCATCAACTTCAAAAACAAAAGCATTCCTGTTTAAACTAACGGTTACTATCTTTTTCATTTTTAATTAATTAACATTAATAATATCAACGGCTTAGTTGAACCCAACTTCTTTTTTATCGACTTAATTGCTCTATTTTTAATATTGTAAACTATCTGTTCTGGCTTATCAACTATTTTCGCTATCTCACCAGACTTATACCCCTGCATGAAAAGGCGAATGATACGGGCATAATCCTCTGGGAGAGTGTTTAGCGTTTTCTCCATCTGCGCATACAGTTCCGACTCAACAATATCAATATCATAAACGCCATCCATCTCTTTCACCTTATCGGCTACATAATCATCAACATATTTAAGGTGATTAACATGATTAATAAAACTATTCTTTATGGCACTATATATATAAGCTTTTATCTTTTCTATCGACTCGAAACGAAGTTTTGATATCCATATTTTCGCAAAAATATCCTGTATAACATCCTCCGAATCAATAGTCGTATCTTTATATAACAATGAGGTATAGAGAACAAACCCATCACGCAGGAGAAGATAAACTTCACCAAAGGCATCAGTTTTCCTATTATTAAAACCATCCAATAGTTCCAATATCTTTTGACTACTATATTTATCAATAACCAACTTACTCATTACTCATAATATTACAAAGGACAAAGATAATATTTATTTTTTTATTTCCAAATAGTTCACACACTATAAGTACGCAAATATTAAAAAAATATTATTTAAGTGTTATATTTTTGTTTCTCATTTGTTGTATTAGAAAATAGGGTATTATATATGAAAGAGGAGAAGAGTATACGTTTAGCTAAAGAGATAGCTGATATGCTTGAAGATGACTGCGTTAGAGAATCTGCACGACTTTGTGATGCTATCGATTTTGATAACGATATGTTATTAGAATTGATTGACAGACTCGAAAGTAAAGATCGCCAAAACAGTAACATAGAAAAAATAAAGTGCGATAATCTTGAACACAAAAGGGATCTATTGGTGGCAAAACTTAAAATATGTTCAAAACAAAGGCGTGTTAAAAGGATAAAAATAGCCTCTATTGCAGTGGCTGCCGCTGTTATCATGGGCTTTATAATAAGTTCCCTTATAAATAACAACAATAGATTATCAACTGATAATGTAGTTGCTGAAATTAATAGTAAAACGGTATTAGTACCTATTATAGTTGCAGATAATGATAAGCATGAAATAGCAACTCTTGGGAGTGCAGGTGTTGCACAAATACTTTCTACGAACGAAAAGATAGCAGCGAAAGGTACTAATAATGAGAAAAAAGCGAATGGGGTTGTTCAGGTGCTTGTCCCAAAGAGTTACACATATGATTTAACTCTGCCGGATGGTACGACAATAAAATTGAATAGCCGTTCAGAGTTAAAGTATTATAAAAATAATGATACTGTTAGACGTGTAGAGTTACGTGGAGAGGCATATTTTAAAGTTGCTAAGTCAAATATACCTTTCGAAGTTATTGCCAACGGGTCGACCATACGAGTATATGGAACAGAATTCAATGTTAACTGTAAAAACAATGGAGTAACAGAAACGCTCTTAGTAGAAGGTTCGGTTGGTATATCTACTATGGGCAATGAGAAAAAATTGATTGCTGGAGAATTAGCAACTTCGGAGGCTAAAAACAATACTATAACAATTAAAAAAGTTGATACTAATAACTATATCGGTTGGTTAGATGGTAAATTTATTTACACAAATAAATCTCTATCGGATGTTATATTAGATATAAATAACTGGTATGGTATAACGATAGATACTGAATTAGATGTATTAAACACGAAGGTGTCGTTTTACGCACGAAGAGAGCAACATGTTAGTGAAATACTCTCTCTTATAGAGCGCGTAACCAACTTAACTTTCATAAACAATGGAGGAGGAAGATATGAGATAATAAAGACTAAGTAAAAAAGAGGCTGTCAACAAGTGCAAAGTGCACAGACAACCTCTAACACAAACAGTTGCACTCCCTTATTCACGCCAATGTTTTATGGGGAAGCACTAAATTTAAAGAATAATTAAAAATTATAACTTTAAAACGTACAAATTTATGAATTATAATGCAATAAACAAAATAAATGGGATATTTCTTTCTATTTTTCTTGTTTTAGCCTCAAACATTCTATCTGCAAAAGACATAGAGAATAGTACTACTAATACTCTTATGCAGAGGATTGAGACCGCTAAAGTCAGTGTATCACTCAAGAATAAATCAATAGATGAAATATTGGTTGCGATATGCGACCAAGCTAAAATCAACTACGCATTCGACAATGGAGTGGAAGTTGATACTAAGAATAAATACTCGTTAAATGGTAATGATATAACGGTTGCAACAGCTTTAGATAAGTTGTTTGCTTCGACCAACTATACCTATACAATAGAGGACGAGAGATTGATAATAACAAAGAAGATGGCCCCTAAGGTGGCTAAACAAGAGAGCAAAGAGGTTGTTATTAGCGGTAAAGTGGTGGATGAAGATGGAAAACCACTTGTTGGAGCAACAGTTGTTGCTTTGGACGACTCTGGAAAAGGAGCAATCACCGATGACAATGGTAGTTTCACTCTAAAGGTAAAGGCGGGAACAAAAGTAGAAATTACATTCGTTGGAATGATAACAGTTGAAAGAGTAATCAATGAGGATGAAAAAGATATTGTTATTAAAATGGAGAACGATGATATGGCAGTAGAAGATATTGTAGTAAATGGTATCTTTGAGCGTAAAGCAAACACTTTTACCGGTTCTGTAACAACAATATCAAGTGAGGAGCTAAAACGGACAAGTAACTCGAACGTACTACAAGCGTTAAAGAACATAGATCCATCAATACTTTATATCGATAACTTAGCATTAGGTTCAGACCCAAATGCAACACCCGAGCTCGTGATGCGTGGTAAAACATCTATTGATGTTGATGACACTGAATTACGTAGCGCGTACCAAAACGATCCAAATGCACCACTTTTCATATTGGACGGATTTGAAGTATCGCTACAAAAGGTGTTAGACTTAGATATGAATCGTGTTGAGAGTATGACAATACTAAAGGATGCCTCTGCAAAAGCTATATATGGTTCTAAGGCCGCAAATGGTGTGATTGTTATTGAGCTTAAGAAGAATGTAGATAAGGATATTCGTGTTACATATAACGGAAGTATTGAAGTACAAGCTCCTGATTTATCGTCATATAATTTGACAAATGCAGCCGAGAAATTAGATGTAGAACTTGCATATGGACTTTTCGACGCAGGTAACGGTAGTTATAGCGCCGACCAATTAGCTCTTAATAAGCTATATAATCAGAAACTGGCTTTAGTTAGTTCTGGTATAGATACCGATTGGTTATCAAAACCTCTTCAGCTTGGTGTTGGTACTAAGCATGGTATATCGGTTGAACTTGGAGAAGCAGCATTAAAAACTGTTATCGACTTATCATATAATAATGTGGTGGGTGTAATGAAAGGTTCTGATAGAACAAATATATCAGGAGGATTAACATTAAGTTATCGCCACGATAAATTTTTATTTAGGAATCAGTTAACAGTGACTCAAAACACTGCGAACAGCTCTCCATATGGCTCATTTAGTGAGTATGCAGAGATTAACCCATACTACACACCTTATGACCAATATGGTAATCTACTGCAAAACATAGCGCCAAGCACTGAAGACTTATCTAATAGTGCAATTGTAGACCAATGGGCATCGCAACTATCGTTTGTACCGAATCCTTTATACAATGCATCACTTAACACCCTTCTTCAAAATAAATATCTTGACGTAACAAATAACTTCGATATTCAGTATTACTACTCAAGTAGTTTGAAATTTACTTTAAGGTATGGTTTGACAGAAAATCGTTCAGAAGGAGATGAGTTCTACCCTGCTAACCACCTTAAATTTGTCAGTTACTCTGACAGTGATTTCTTACGTCGTGGTAGCTATTCATTATTGAAAGGAAGTTTAAGTAGTAGTAGTGGTAGATTTGATGTGCAATACAACAAGGAGATAGCTCCTAAGCATAATTTATTCTCAAATGTTGGTTTTGATATTTCACAGTCAACATATACAACTAATCAGTTTAGTGCAGAGGGTTTTCCTAATGATTATATGACAGATATCGCGTTTGCTCGTCAGTATACTGAAAACACTACCCCTTTTGGTATTGAGGAAACAGTTCGCGATGTTGGATATTACGCATCAGTTAACTACTCATATGACGACCGTTTTAATGTTGACGGAACACTTCGTCAAAGTGCATCCAGCCTATATGGAGCAGATAACCGTTGGGGTATCTTCTGGAGTGTTGGTGCTGCATGGAACGTTCACAACGAGAAGTGGATTAATAAAGATTTATTTTCGCGTTTTAGACTACGTGCCAGCTATGGTTCTACAGGCTCGCAGAGTTCAAGTGCTTATGATGCCATTGCTGCATACCAATATATCACAAACAAGACCTATGAGGGTATGATTGGAGCATATCTTAGCAGTATGGAGAATCCTGAGTTAACATGGCAACAACGTAACGACCTAAACTTAGGTTTAGAGTTGAATATTAAAAATAATATATCTGTTCGTTTCGACTGGTATCGTTCTATTACTGACAATATGGTAAGCTCGTTATCACTTGCTCCATCTGTTGGTTTCCCAACGGTACAAGAGAATATCGGTAAAGTCGAGAATAAAGGATTTGATGCTCGTGTTTCATATACAGTATTTAACCGCCCATCATCAAGGACATTCTTAACACTTTTTGCGGCTGTTTCAAGCAATACCAATACACTACTTGAGTTATCGGATGCTATGCGTGCATATAACGACAGACAGGATGAGTTACAAAATAGTGGCGTTGATGAAAATGGCAATGTATCAATTGAGCCTCCTTTGAAATACTATGACGGCATGTCGATGGATGCTATATGGGCTATGCCATCACTTGGTATCGATCCTGCAACTGGTCAAGAGATGTTTTTAAGACAAGATGCAAATGGTAACTATTTCCGTAGTTTTGAGTATGATGCAGCAAGCCAGATAGTGGCGGGTAATCTACTACCAAAACTACAAGGTAACTTTGGTTTCACCTTTGAACATAAAGGTTTCTCGGTAAACACAACATTCACATTCAAGTATGGAGGACAATTATATAATTCGACACTTGTGAATAAGGTTGAGAATGCCGACTTAACAAATAATGTTGATAGTCGTATTTATACAGACCGCTGGCGCGAACCGGGACAAAACACTCAATTTAAAGCTATTCAGAAAGTATCGTATACAGATCCAACAAACCTAACAGCATCATCACAAACACGTGCGACAACAAGGTTTGTACAGGATAGAAATGAGTTAGTATTATCTTCATTACAGTTAGGGTACGATTTCTACCGTTTCAACTTCGTTAAGAAGTTAGGTTTTGAAAGATTAAGAGTTGCGTTAAATATGAATGAGGTTGCTACCTTCTCATCAATCGATATTGAAAGAGGAACTCAATATCCATTTGCGAGAGTATTTAATGGTTCTGTAACATTAACCTTCTAAGGTAATAACATAAAAAAATGAAAGTTATGAAAAAAATAATTTATATATTTATCGCTATATCGGTTTTAGCTTTATCGTCATGTCAAAATTGGCTTGATGTGCAGCCTAAGACAGAGATAAAGAAAGATAAAATATTTGAAACTAAAAGTGGTTTCGAAGAGACACTCATAGGAGCATATATCCTTATGGGAGACGAGGCGCTTTATGGTCGTGAGTTGACAGCTGGTTTTATGGATGTGATAGCTCACCAATATAGTTTAAAAGAAACAAGCTCATATCTTCCTGCCTATAATCACGAATATTTCAGTTTAATAGGAGGTGATTTGAATGTTGCTCCGGATGGCGTTATCAGTCAAATATGGAGTAAGATGTATCATGTTATAGCAAACCTTAACGCGATTATTGCAGAGGCGGATATGAAGAAGGGAACGGTATTAGATAATGCGGAATACTCTCTTATAAAGGGTGAAGCGTTAGCACTTCGCGCATATCTACACTTAGACCTACTACGTATGTTCGGTTGGGGAAATATCGAAAATGATAAAAGCGTTCTTCAAAAGCTGTCTATCCCTTATGCAGTAAACTACGATAAGGAGCTAACTAAACAGTCGACTGTGGAGGATGTCTTGAAGTATCTGAATAAAGATTTAGATGAGGCTATAAAGTTACTAGAGTTTTACGATCCTATATCTGATGCAGTACGTCCGGCAGATTATTCTATTGACGAAGAGGCAATATTCAATAAAAATCGTCAAAGCAGGATGAACTACTACGCGGCTCTTGCTACAAAAGGAAGGGTTGCTATGTGGGCTGCCGATTATGACAATGCTATAGAGTATTTCCAAGAGGCAACTGCTAATTTAAAAACAATAAAATGGGTGGATGCTACTGAATTTTCAAGAGTATCAAACTCATGGGAGAGAGATCTTCGCATGTCATCAGAGCACCTATTTCGCTTGGATGTATATGCTCTATATGAAGGGCTTAGTGTAACATCAACCGATGATGGATTAAAACCACTTTTTGATGATTATAGCTATCGAGTTGATAATTCTGTTTTGATAAATGACGAATATTTCTATATTGAATTAGCAGAGTTCAACACTGTATACTATAAAGACTCTGATATTCGTGCAGACTTCTTGTACTCATCAAATAACGATAACACAGGCTATCTATTAGATAAATATAAAGAGGACGAATTCTCAAGTTTCGACGGGTTGAATAAGATGGCATTACTAAAACTATCAGAGATATATCTATCATTAGCCGAGTGTAATAACAAGAAGGGCAATAGCGCAACGGCGATTGGCTATCTTAATGACATACTAACTAATCGCGGTGTGCGTTCGCAAGACCTCTATAGCAGTTCACTTACTACAAGCGAGATTACTGAGGCTATAACTCGAGAGATGCGATGTGAGTTAATAGGTGAAGGTCAGATGTTCTACTACTATAAGCGTCTGAATATGGATATTCCTAAGCAGTCGTCAACAAAGGAGCTTATTTTTACACTACCACTTCCAGCAACCGAGGTTGACCTTGGATTTAGAGAAGATAATGTTTCTGAAAGGTAATAACGTATAAATATGGATAAGATGAAAAAGATAAAATTATTAACATTTATATTGGTGTCGAGTGTGTTATTTGGTGTTAGCTGTAAAAAGAGCGATATCAAAACATTTAGCGATGACGCAACGATATATTTTCAGAATGAAGAGAGCGTTTACTCTTTCTTAGAGAATCCGGATGACTATCAGCAAGGCTTTGGATATATCGAAGTACCGGTTCTTCTTGCTGGAGATACATCAAGCAATAATCGTGAGTTCACAGCAGAGATAGTAACAGGAGATAATGAAAACACCATTGTAGATAATATGATAGAGATTGTTGGAGGCTCTATTGACGCTGGCAAAGCAGTTGGTTCATTGAGATTAAAAGTTAACTATAAAGTGGCAATGGATACAGAGCAATTTACTGCAAAAATAAAGCTTCTTCCAAACGATGACTTCAAAAAGATAGATCTTAATTTTGCACCATACACTGTAAGGGTGAGTAACAAGATCTCGAAACCTGAGAATTGGAGTATATTAGCTACTTACGGTTTCTTCCCTAAATATTCAGATACATTCTATCGATTTATTTTAGAGACAATAGAGCTATCATACTTCCCTTTCAAATATAATAGTGGAAGTAGTCAAACGGGAATTTCTGAAGAGGAGGCGGAGAGATGGTATTTGACATACTATGAGGCTGCAGCTTTAAAAGCTAAAGTAAAATCAGC
>CAYIZU010000030.1:0-14676 GCA_964367795.1 uncultured Rikenellaceae bacterium
TATTATTATAATCAACTATTTTCGTGATAATATATGGTATTATATAGCTTTAGTGTTAGTCGTTATATATTACAATTCGTGTCGTAAGTTCATCGATTTCACGGGCGAAAATTTAATATTTTCTTAATATTTTTCAAGAAAATTTGGTAGATAGTTATTTTTACCGTATCTTTGCAATGAGATTATTGTTGAAATGATTTAATCAATTAAATATATTCTATGCTAAAATGCTAAAAATGTTGGGAATAAAACCCGAAATTAAGTTCCAAAGGTATGGATAATATATATGAAAGCTAAAGGAGGTTTTTAGAAATTTATTCGTATTTATATTCTACTCTCAAGAGGTAGCGCTTGTTACCGAACTACACACGCACACACACACACATCGTAAATACTAACTTTTAATCAAGCATCAAAATCAGAGAAACACAACATTTTATTAACTAATTTAGACTTCCCCGTTATCAAGTTTCGTCAATTGAGAAACATGGAGAAGACTGATATTATGCGAAATGCCCTATTGTCGACAATAGGGATAATAGGTAATGAATTAATTTTTAACATTTTATTAACAAAAAAAACTATGAAAAAATTATTAATATTTATGTTTGCTTTTGAGACTCTTTTATTGAGTTGTGAAAAAAATAACAATGACGGCTTCTCAAATGTTGAGGAGGGGGTTGAGACTTATGCAACCTTTATTTTTGAGTCAAACGTGGTAGGTACAAAGGCACTGCCGAATGACCAAGACGAAACTGAAAAAATACTGGATGGTTATATCTTCATATTTAATGAAGACGGAAACCAGGAACTTCAAACTGTTGCAAACATTGATTTGACAAGTAATGCTACTACACTTTCAACCACCTCAGGTAGAAAGAGGGTGTTTGTTCTTACGAATGTCCCTACAAACATTACAAGTCAGTTATTTACAGAGACTTCCCCTATGCCTATAATTAAGCCAGAGGCTGCTACTCTTGCGGGATTTTATGCTGTTATGACAAATGATATTGATGTTGTGCCAGGAGCTGTTACATCAACAAATTTCGAGGCAGGATTTAATGGTCTTGTGAAAAGTACTGGTGAGGTATTTATGAGTAATGGTGCGAGTTCATCAAGCTTATTTACTCTTGAACCACGTGTTACAGAGTCGGAGTCTAAAGAGAACTTAAACAATAACAATATTAAGATTACTCTTAAGCGTGGAGTTGCTAAAACAGTAATGGCTGTTACTGCACCAGATCTGTCAGGCGATGGTAAATTTACTTTTACAGGAACATATCTATATGCACCACGTAATCTTAACCGCTCTGCTTATGCTGTTCAGCATTTTCAAACAGATGATGATATTGATAGTGATAATAGTCCATCAAGTAACCCGGTGTATGGTGGTACAAGGCCGCAAGCACCTTACTATTACGCATTTACAGCAGACTTAGAGAATGCTGCATTTACTGACGCTGATCTGACAGTTAGATTTAGAAATTATTATTATGATTATGACTTAACTACAACTGCTACAGATTTGACTGCTGATGCATTCTATATCCCTGAGAATTCAAATAATAACCAAGTTGTTGGTAATACCACTTACTTAGGATTTGAAGCTCAAGTATCACATATCCCAGCGGCGGCAATAGCTACTAATGTTATAGTTTCAGCAGGCGGTGAGGCTAATGGTATCGTTACCGCTATGGAGTCTGTTAATGATGGTACAAGTGTTGACTATACGCCGGCTTCTGGACATATATATGTTATGAGACAGAATATTAGTCTTGGACTGGTTTTTGACCCACATGAGACATATGCTATGAAAAGTGGTGCTGTTGTATTTCAGGTTGTTTATAATGTGTTAGAGCAGGCAGGTGTTATTGGTACAGATGATAATGTTAAGTTAGCTCCTTATTGGGCTCTTTGGGGAGTTACATCTGAGGCAGAGGTGCCAGCTATGTATAAAACTGGTGGTGAACTATACTTTGAGAATTCTACAAAACTAATGGAGAAATTCTTCTCTGCATATGCCGCTCATGGACCTTATCCTGCATATGCTGGAGAAACAGATATGGAAAATCCTAAGAGTAATGCAGGTTACTTTAACCCAACGTTTATCTATATATCTGACATCCTTGAGGCTGCTGGTGCAGGTCGTATCGAAGATATCTTAGGCCTGTATATTGATGGTAAGACTTATTATAAGGTTTATCTATATGAAAACCCTTCTGCTACAAGTACAATGAAGAATCACCTTGTACGTCGTAACCACTCTTATAATGTAAATGTTACAAACATTCAAACTATCGGTGTCCCTAATATTGATATGTTGGAGAAAGATCCGCAAGAACCACTTGATAACGTAACAACAAATATTACTGCAGTTATTACTGTTCAACCTTGGGGAGAGGTGAATATTGAAGAGGAGGTTTAATAAACTCTAATTTGTATTATAATTTATGGATGGGTAGTTATCGCTACCCATCCCATAAATACTTAAAAGAAGTCTTTAAGGCTATTATTATTGACAACATATATACGTTTTACGATGAAAAGATTTATAGTATTAATATTTTGTGTTATAGCGTCACTTTTAAGTGGTTGCACTAAAGAAGATCTATCAGTGTGTTTAGATTCGACTGTGACTGTAGTGGTGGATTATATCGCACCCAAATCAGGAGATACTGAACTTCCTTTTAATCGGGGAGAGGTATATATGTTCGATAAAGATGGAGTTTTGCACTCTATTCACACACTTAATAGCACAAAGGCAATAGGAAACTTATTGAGAGGGTATTCCTATAATTTAGAAAATCTCGAAGATGGTGAATATACGTTATTTTTATGGGGAGATATGGCAAGTGAAGAGGTATCGCCTTTATCGTATAAATTTTCTCAATCTTTTGAGGTAGGAACAACAAAAATTTCGGATGTCATCGTAGGTGCAAATGCTGCTAATGCAACCAGTACTTCAACGACAGGACCAATAGAAAATATCTACTTTGGTCAGATAAAATTTGATTATATAAACCAGGATATAAATCGTGAGTACAAGCTAATAACCAAACAGCTTACAAAGAGAATAGTTGTAAATACGACATTTACATATAGTAACGGGAATCCCGCAACATCATATGCGGAAAATTCTGAAGTTGAAATAGAGGCGCAAGGAACACAGTTAAATCTTGATGCTGAACTCATCCCAAGTAGTGGTGTAGTATACTTGCCATACTTGTCGGAAGTACAAGACGGAGGAAAACTTAGCGCGAGATTCAGAAAGTTGACCATCGATATTGATGGCCCAAAAACAATGTTAAGAGTAGTAGGTAAAGATAATGCTCTTTTGTATGAAGTTGATTTTATTGATCTTTTAAAGTCAACAAATTATCCGACTCAAGAGGATGTAGATGTCGAAATAGAATTTAATGTTGATATAAAAATAATTGTGCCAGATGATGAAGATATGACTCATGCAACGGTTGTTATAACTGTTAATGGTTGGAAGTATAATAATATTAATCAAGGGGTATAATAAAATTATAAATTATAAACTACAATATAATGATGAGAATTGTTTCACATAAGGGATTATTGCACTATTTCGTGGTGGCGTTTATTATACTAAGCGTTGCTATGGGGTGTAGTAAGTCGAATGTATTAGATGATACAGACATTGATTCAAGTATTGAGCTATTAAATGATGAAGTTGTACTTCAAGGCTCAAAATATGGGGTTGATATTTCTGGTTCATTGAATACTAAAGTGGCAGAAGGTGATGTGCGTATAACTTCAATTCATAAAACCAGTGATGTAGTCACGAAAGGTATTATCACCACAGCACCAGTACAGATGGCTGATATATATGTAGCCACATATACTGCAACACCTGCTGTTTATGCTACTGGAATATATGAGCAGGCTGGTTCATATTTTAGTGCCACTATGTGGCGTGGAAATCCACCTCTTACGTGGCCCAAAGATGAACAAACATTGTCTTTCTTGAGTTTTTCGCCGGCACCCTCGGCATCTAATGGAGTAACGGTTAGTTCGGTAGGTGAACAAACATTGTCGATACAATATAAAATGCCCCTCTTAGCGATAAATCAGCCAGATTTATTATTGGCAGATAGGGTTTTAAACATAGATGGAGAGACTATAGATGCCGTGGTGAATTCAAGAGATGTGAAGAATGTTGAATTAAATTTTACGAGTGCATTTGCGGCATTAGGGTTTGAAGTGAAAAATAGGGTTGGGGTGAACTCCGCGGTTAAATCAATAACTATTAAAGGGATTCGAGATATTGGAACGACTACAATGAGTTTAGCCAGTGGAGCAGCATCACCTGTTTGGAGTTTGAATAATGTTACGGAAACAGTGTATAGTGCGGGTTTACTTACTAAGGAGGAGCAAACTAATGCGCGTACGGTACACCAATTTCAATATGAAGAGGAGCTGATGAGACCGGACGGATATTTAATGCTATTGCCACAAACTATTACTGATGCAGCGTCAATAACTGTCATTATGGAGACGGGCGAGAGTATCACTTTTAAAATGTCAGATTTCCATATTTCGGAATTGCAAGCAGGGTTTAAATATATTTTCATGTTAGATGTGCCAATGACCAAACCGGATGTTAGTGTAGACCAAATGGTGCATCCTACCGAGTCGTATGTAGGTGCTTTCTGGCGAGCGGAAGAGTTTGGTGAGCGTGTTATTCGTATACCTCATGAAGCAGGAGAGCCATGGACAGTTTATTTGACTTGGCTTGATGATAAATGGGCAGGTCCATCACATATTGTTCTTAGTCCATGGACTGGTTCTCCTTATGATTTAGACGGTATTGGATTAAGAGGTGCTCTTAGTGGGGATCCAGAGGAAGTGACTGTTCCTGGACTGAATAATCGAATTTCAGGAGTTGGTGATATCATGTTTAGAATAGCCTTAGGTTCGAAATATATTCCTGCAGACGGCGAACCTCGTGCTCGCTATGCAATACTTCTTATTCAGCATTCTAATGGTATTCAGCGATTTTTTATTCGTCAAGGTGGTGAACCTCAATATCTTGCTGGTAGTGAATATGAGACAATATCGGTGTATAACTTGACGGGTAAATTGTTATATAATGGGCAGCAACATGAAATAACTGCAGCACCTTTGACTGGAACTAAAGATGCTATTTTTGTTGATTATCCAACTCAAGCAGGAGCTATGTGGAGGTCGGGAATTGTAAGTATGGAGCCTCTTTGGAGTTTAAATGATACGTTTCATCCCGCTGGTTCTTATCCTGGAAGTCAATGGCATTATGACCCTACTGGATTAACATTTACTATTGGAGATGATTTAGCACCCACTGGATATACTAAGCCAGATAAGGCAAGATTTTCGCTTCTCTTGGCAAATAATATTCCTCTGTTTGGATATTATGCTGACGGATTTTTTGACAGGGGTGATATTATTGATGGTGCAGTTTGGACACCACGTCCACTTGACCCCACATATGAAAAAAATGATATAGCATATAGGGGTGTACTTTTGGTATCAACAGCAAATATGTCATCTATTTTCCTACCTGCGTCTGGTTATATGGATTTGGATGTTAATTCTCCAACAAAAGGTGGCGTTGTGGGGGCTGGTAGTATTGGATATTTTCAATCAACAAACCCCAATGAGAGCTTTGTATTTTCAGCAGAGGGTATTTCGTTTGAAAAGATGTTATTCCCTCACTCAATTAGACCTGTATTAGACTTATAGTAATTACGATGAAAAAGAAGATATTAAATATATTATTAGTTTTAGTGACACTACTGACCTTGTCAAGTTGTGAGAGAGATAATGCGCAGGGAGGGTCAGAAGGAGCACGCGAGACGTTATTCTTAAGTATATCATCTCCGTTGAATCCGATGAGTGGACCAATGTTTTCTCCAACATTAAATACCTTTAGTTTGTTAGAGAGTGCCGTGCATACAGTGCGTGTGATAGCTTTTGATACATATAAAAACGGTGATGTAATTTTGGATATAAATCAATTGTTTACGTATACAGAGGATTTAAATCTAACTAAAAACATTGAACTTGAGGTTAAACGCGTAGGATCTGCAAATAATATTTTACGTAAAGATATTTATATCATTGCGAATGAAAGTACAGAATTGGGTGGAATACTTGCGCAGATAAATAACCCATCAGCATTATTACAAACTCAATATAATATGAGTGAGTATTTCGTTGATAATAGTTTTGGCTTTAGCTATAATGATAATGGAACTTTACCCGATAGAGCAGAAGCTATTTTTAAGAAAGGATTACTAATGTACTCATCAGTTGCTATTACTGATGGTTATACTAATGTTATACCTGTGAGTCTTAAGCGCACAATGGCGAGGTTTGATATAAGATTTTCATCTCCAGTTGCTACTGCGGAATTCAGTGATCAAGCTACACTAACCTATAACGCTCCGAGTCGAGGTATTCTTTTTGCCGATAACAATAAGAACTTAATATCCTCTTATAAAGCACCATATGATATTACAACAACAACTCCAATAAATATTGATATATCGAATGGGGCGTATAAAAATATTTACTCGTTATATGTTCCTGCTGTTAGGCTTGGAACGAGTGAGGAAGAGAGTTTAAAATTTAATTTTAATAATGTTACTATCGGCGGTGCAACTTCACCGACTTTGCCTGTATCATTAAATTTCCTTACAAGAATTAATAGCTCGGAAGGAGAGTCAAATTTAAGTGCTATCGAACCAAATATTGCATATGAACTCGATTTAGAGATTAAACGTGAAGAGATTGTTTTTACATCGCTTAATATTGCAGATAGGGTAGAGACCGAACTTACAACGGATATAGTAGATGTGTCTGATGCGCCGGCTAATTGTTATATTGTTGAGGCTGGACAAACTCTTAAATTTAGCTCTCGGAGGATTGGTGTTGTGCCACTCGATGCAGCTGGAAATCCAATAAATGGATCAGAATTTGATTATTTCGGTCGCTCTGAGGTTGTATATGATGCAGAGAGTGGAAAGCATTTTGCGCAGGTGGAATCTCAATATTCAATATCAAAAGTAGAGGTGGTTTGGCAGTCCGCACATGGCTTGGAGGATGTTTCTCCAAATGTACCGGTTATGTTAACAGAAAGTATCTCAATTGATACAGTGAAAGAGGAAGTGACAATAAAAACAACCGTTGGTGCGGGAGGAAACTTGGTTATTAAAGGGATGGTGCCGGCTGAGGGCTGGGGGCCAGGAGTCTATTTTACTCAGTGGACATGGCATATATGGGTTGTTGATGAAGGTGAGGTTAAAGAACAAGCTCTTAATACAGTAGCAGATGCATACATGTTGGATAGAGCCCTCGGTGCTCTTACTCCAAATGGTATGAGGGGGTATTATACATATGGTCTTGTTTATCAATTTGGGCGTAAAGACCCGTTCCCAAGTCCATATGAATCACCATATGATGTAGGAAGTAATAAATTTGGATATCAGTTATATAAGGCAGATGGAACGCCTCACCCAAAGGAGACTAAAGATGGCGAAGGTGGTTTCTTTTATAATGTTCCTTACCAATCATTAAACGAGGCAAGTTATGGTTCATTGTCTTTGGCATCTAATTGGTATGCCGTTTATCAGAGTGCAACGGCAGATTTAAGTGTTATGTCGTTTGGTTGGAGTAAGAATCAGAAAACTCTTTATGACCCATGTCCATATGGTTATAGGGTGCCTAAAAGGGATGTATGGGGTTATGATTCATCGCTTTCAGGAGATAACCTATCCGAATCAGCATGGGACGTGCCAACTGATGGCAGTAATTTGCTTAATAGAGGTAAGCCGACAGCAGGCATATTCTTTGAGGGAGTTACTCCGGCATCATTCTGTGCTGCATCGGGACTAAGACACCCATATAGTAGGTATTATCAAAAGCCGGGAGCTGCTGGTGTATTAGGTTACGCAGGATTGTACTATTCGGTTAACTATTGGACAGCCGAGGCGGAACAAGGATTCGGTTCATTCTTGCCTCAAACAGGTAAGGCATGGAGTATCCTTATTAGTGATAATACTGGTAATACAGAGGCTGGTTCTCAAAATTCAGCAACTTCGAAAGTGCGCAGAGCTCAACTGCATGAAGTGCTTGATGGTTATCAAGTTCGGTGTGTGAGGTATTCGGAGGATAGGTATATTGATAAATAAAATAGTATATGTCTCAATGGGGAGTTAAAGGTAATCAAACTTTTAACTCCCTTGTTGTATGTATATTGTAACATTTTCCACTACGTAGTTAGCGGCATCAAGATTATAAACCTCTAAAGATCTATTCTTTTTCTCATTGGGATGTGCTTTATATAAAAAATCCCATGCTTTCAATATCTGGATTGTTGAGGTTCCCTTTACATCATATCCCCAATAACTCCCAGTTGGTATATCTAATACAATTGTATCGGAGTTTTTTATATTAACTTTTTTTCGTAAATAGTTTTTTATCGAGTAACCTATGAAAATCATTGGTTGTTCGCCATTAAGCGTCTTTAAATTATAGTATAGTACAAAAATTTTCTTGTTATATATATCAGGATTTTTACTCAACTCACTCTCCTCACCAAAGCGACTCCATAGCTTCGCAAGTACATTTTGACGGTCTATGATTGTGCCGTTATAGTTAGATATTAATCCAACAAATGTGTAGCTTGGTAGTTTAACAGGGTAGGATAGTGTACCCGTATTACTTCGCTGTAATGATACATCTTTTTCTCGCTTGTTATATAGTGCTGGTGAGAGTATACTCTCACGCGCAATAATATCATAGTCACTTGTTGAGATATCGGTTATATTATCTATTTTTATATCTGATTCGCTACTATGATTCATACTGTTAAAGCTGCGAAGAGTGCCAAATACTGCCGTTAAAAAAATTAACACTATTGTTATTAGTAATCCGATTCGTTTTTGCATAACATCTTATTTTAATTATTTATAAATAGTGCGATGTATAGGTTGTTATACAACAATTGAGCAAATTATAATTTGTCATACAAAGAATTTTATTTTCTACTCATTTATCATTATACTTTTACGGTCGAAATAGGTTATTTTAAAAATTAAAATTATCAATTATGACAAAAAAAACGGAAAATGTAGAGCAAATAGTTACTACTAATCCAACGTTGCAATCAATAGCCTCAAAGTTAGGGGTTAAGAATGTAGAGGGGGGAGATGAAGTAGTTATTTCTGCTATTGCTAAACGTATGGAGCTTATTGAAGAGAAATTTGCTCCTGTTGCAACCCTTATTGGGAGCGACCCAAGAGCATATAGGTTAATGGAGCTTGCTATGCGTGGTGCTACTGTTGAAGAGATGATTGCTGATGTATCAAATCTTGCCAATATTGAGGATAATCCAAAATATGTTAATACGGTGGGCGAGGCTACAAACTTTTGCTGTAAGCATAATCTCGACACTGAGGGTATAGAGGCTTTTGTTAGCTTTATTGAAGAGGCTATCAAGGCGGTTTCGCACGGCTCTGTAACAGTGGATATATTAGAACTTTTTTGGAAAAGTTATAATCACACCACGGAGATAAAAGAGGCTTTTGATGCGGGTGTTGTCGCAGGAAAAAACAGCCGCATAGAGGCTGAACGAGATGAGCGAAATAGTGCAGAGAATTTAGGGAATATTGCCGTAGGACGTAATATCGAAACTAATTCGCAAAGACAAGGGTATATTGAAAAACTACTTAGTAGCAAGAGATAGACCCCTATATAATTAATCTAAAATAAAATTTTTTAAAATGGAAAAAAGAAAAAAAATCGTATTGTGTGCTTTTATCACAATTATCATGGCTGCAGTGGTAGCGCTTATTGTTGGTTGTAATGGTAACGTGTCGTCGGATGTGCTTATAGCTTTTGCTGTTATAGCGGGGGTTCCAATGACAGCTTATGGAAGCGATACAAACTCGCCAGAGTTAAATCGTGAGGATATATCATCTTCGGTGACGCAGATGCTGCCTTCGAGAACACCTCTTGACACTATTGTCAGAAATCTTAAACGTGCGCAAAGAGCTAATTCGCAGAAAATAGGTTATTATCAAGCTTCATACAAGCCAATATGCGATGAATTAGATGATGCTGTTACTGGTGCTGGAACAACAGCGTCGGCTCCTGCTTCAAGCTACTCAAAGAGTGCTGATACTGAAGTAACATATATATATGTTAAGGTTCAGAACCCTGATATGTGGCGTAATAATGATACTCTTCTCATGCGCAACCTATCTCTTGCAGGTTCGAAAGGAGCAGCCATTAATGGGGCTACGGGAACACACTCTGAGGATGTTATGTTTTTTGTTGCAGAGAAGAGCGAAGATGTACTTAAGCTAATACCTATTGGTGGATTAAAAGGTAAGAGTAGTGGTTCAAATGCGGATAAATATATTGTTCCTAATTTTGCCAGTACAACATCATTAGTGCGTATGGGTCAGGCTAAGAGCGAACTTGATATATCAACGGATCCATTTGCTATCTATCCAACTCTTAACTGGCAATATTGTCAGAATTTTATGGCACAGATAGAGGAGTCGACATTCCAAAAATTAACACAGAAAGAGGCGCAGTGGGGATTCTCTAATTTTGAGGCGGTTAATATCCTATCAATGAAGATGGAGATGGAGTTGTCAATGTTATTTGGTTCGGAAGGTGAGTATGTTACTGGTAATAATCGTACATATTTCACTCGTGGTATTACTCGCGATATTGAGAATGTTTTGACTTATGGTAGTGGTTCTGGTAATACAACAGTTACTCAAGATAACTACAACACATGGCTGAAAGAGGTATTTGATGGTAATAATGGCTCAACAAATAGAGTGCTATTTGCAGGTAGTGGTTTAATTAAGTCGCTAAGTCTTGTTGATGAGTTTACTCGTAATATTACATCGGTTGAGAAGGATGCCGCTCTTGGTGTTGACGTTAGAAAGATACACACATACTTTGGTACTCTTGATGTGGTATTAGCTCCTCTATTCCGTGAAGCCGGATGGGAGAATAATGGACTTATTCTTGATTTAGAGCATGTCACTAAACATGAGTTTGTACCTATGAGTGTGACAAACTTGGATCTTAAGAGCGCGGGAACGCGTAATGCAGATGCCCGAGTTATTCAAGAGGTTAGTTGTTTAACTCTTCGTCACCCTGATTGTCACGCTATCATCAAACCTAAAGCGTAAAGCGTGTAACGTAGCTATGGTGTTGAGAGTTCACTGAATGTGAAGTGTTGCTTTTTTAGGCTACGTATATATGGAGTGGGTGGGTGGGATTTTTTGTTTATAAAGTGTATAATTATGGTTAAAATATATGAAACAATAAACGAGGTGCGGTTAGTGATGAATGTTACGTGCGGCGATGAAAGTAAAACCGTAACTTTTAGTGGTGGTCGTCTTTTTCCTGAAAGGCGTAATGGGACTTATCGTACTGATGACCCTCAAATGCAGAGAGCCTTAGAGAGCGATTCTGCTTTTGGTGTGGATTTCTGCCTTAAAGAGTCGATAGAGATTTCGAAAGAGAATAAAGAACTATTAACGGTTGAAGAGGTTGTTAATCGCCAGAGTGCAATAGAGTGGATGAGGCGCACTTTAGGTGTTAAATTTAATGTAACAACAAAAAGCGAAACAATCATAGCTCACGCTGCCGAGAGTGGGTATGTTTTTATTAACTGGATAATTAAATAGAGCTGATTATGACACGAGAAGAGATAATCAAAGAGATATTGAATGTTATTGATGAGGTGGGAGCTTGTGATGGTGTTAATATTGCAAATAACTATCCTATAAACACTCTCTTAGACCAAGCTGGGCGCGAGGTGCTACTCATAGCTCCTATTGGGGCTATTGAAAGGAGTAAAAGCTTTAAGAGTGCCGAACTTTTATCACGCGATGATGGTAGTGGAACGGTTACATTGCCCAATGATTTTGTCCGACTTTTTCGCTTTCGTATGCGAGGATGGCATAAATCTGTAACAGAGACAATCGCAACAACATCAAAGAAATATGCAAAACAGTTTCATCGTGCAACTCGCGGAGGAGTTGCTCGTCCAATAGTGGCACTTCTTGGAGATAAAATTGAATATTTTTCTGTTCTGATGGATACCACTCCGGTAATAGAAGAGGCTGAATATGTATATTTCACCTCCGTTGATGAAGAGTTTCCAAGCAAACTGCGTAATGCTCTTATATGGCTTACTGCTGTTATGACATTAAAGGTTATGGGTGAGTATGATGCAGCAAAGATTGCTACTGAAGAGTATGAGAGATTATTAAATAGTATATATTTAAATTATGGAAAATAGAGAGTATAAAGTAGCATTTGTTGAAGATATGCTTTTCGACCTTGCTATAAATAAAACGTTAGCATTATATCCAGAAAAGCATATTATTGATGAGGATAGAGAGTGGTTTAATGTGGCAATTCGCGAAGTAGAGGTAAGGGTTAAAGAGTCATTGGAGTTTCTGCTCTCAATAGATTGTGATACACCTCATTACGAACCACTGTGCTTTACACTTATGAACGCGCATAAGTTGCATAGGGCATCACTTCCTCCGCGTATTGAAAAGGCACTAATAGCTCTTGTGTGTGATAAATGGGCTGCTGATAATGGATTAAAAATAAAAGAGATTGGGGATGAAGCTATTGCCACACTGCGAAGTGTAGCTCTGAAAAGTAGCACTAAGCCATATCGTAGGTATGATATATAAATTATTAAGAGTATGTATAATATAAATTATGATTCGATAGATTTCTTTTGGGATACGGAGAAGATTTTTGATCTTGTATCGCATAAGTCTGGAGTGCGTGCAAAGAATATGAAGCTATCTGATGATGAAGGTAGCGAAATGGACTTTATTATTACCGAAGATGACAGAGAGTTTTTTGATAATGAGTTAGAGGGTGCTGTGCGCGCTCTTTACGCCATGTTTATTGATATTGCGCTCTCCGAGGGTGATAGTTGCTATATCTCTGAGCCAAGTGCCACTTTAGGTATCTTCATTAGTGGCTTTGCTGTTAAATGCAATCGCGACCCTTATGGTGCATTAGTCGTACCAGAAAAGCGCGTAGGAGCTGTTAGTACTCTATGTGAAGAGTATATTGTTAACTATGTGGTTGATAAGTGGAGCGAAGTGCAACAGCTTAAAGGGTATGAATCGATAAATAAAGAGGTATTAGAGAGATTGTTGATTGGTATTACACAATTAAAAAAACGCAGTTATACTAATAGTTATTCGTAGCACTATGGACATACAAACTATTGTCGACATATTAATGGGTAGTGGCCTTTTGGGTATTTTGCTCTTTTATGAATCGCGTAAACGCAAGGAGCGCGCAACAGCGCGCTCCTTAGAATTAGAAAATATAAATATTGTTATCCAACAGAAAGATAGCTATATTAACGACCTTAAAAGTGAGCAAGTAGACCTCAAAAAAGAGAAAGAGGAGTTACGTGCAGAGTTGCGTGATGCCCGTGCTGCCGAATCAAAAGAGCGTAATAGGGTAGCCACATTATATAAGCAATTGAGCACTCTTAATGTTGAAAAGGTTAAGATGAAGGAGGAAAATGCGATATTAAATTTTTATCGCTGTGATACTGCTGATTGCACTGATAGGGTTCCTCCTATTAATAAATAAGCCTACACATACATCATCTGCTCCTTAATCCTATCAGAGACCTCCTTCCCGCATATTATTTCAACAAGTTTATACCCAAAGGCAAGAGCTGCCGCTGGACCATTTGCCGTTACCATTGTCCCATCAACAACAACAGGTGCATTTACGAAAGTTGCACCTTGTAGGTATTGTTCAAAACCGGGATAACAGGTAGCATTTTTTCCTTCCAATAAACCCAAACAACCTAATACCATTGGCGCGGCACATATTGCAGCTATGCGTCCTCCTTTATTATTATACTCCAATAGTAGCTCCTTAAGTTCTGTATAGTCGTTAAGGCGCGTTGAGCCTCCCGGTAGTATAAGATACGAGGCATCAAGATAATCATTGTAATTAAAAAGTGTGTCGGCTATAACCGTAACATTTCGAGATGAGGTAACCTCTAAATTTTCATTCATTGATACGGTAATGGTTGGTATTTCCGCTCTGCGAAGAATATCAACAACAGCAAGTACCTCAATCTCCTCAAAACCATCCGATAAAAATATGTAATTATTTTTCATAATAAAATTGATTAAAAAATTTTCGGTAAAGATAGTAAAAAAATATTGTTATTGCATTAACATACAAAAAAAATGCATATCTTTGCCCGTTATTTGATGTGTAAGAGAAAACAAAACGAAATAATATGGTTATGACCAAAATAGTGAAATTAGAAAAGGGGTTGGATATACCTCTTATTGGTCGAGCAGATGGGCGATTAGAGTCTAAAATCACGAGTGCAAGTTATGCAGTAAAGCCACGTGATTTTGAGGGTGTAATACCTAAAATGCTTGTAAAGGTAGGAGATAGAGTGATGGCGGGGAGTCCACTCTTTTTTGACAAGAACCGTCCGGAGTTAATATTTACGGCACCAGTAAGTGGGGTAGTAGATGGTATTAATCGCGGGGAGAAGAGGAAGATAATGGATATTACAATCCAGCCAGATGATATTACTCAATATTTAAAGTATGAGGTATCTGGTGA